>CAYHCW010000005.1:0-26566 GCA_964355025.1 uncultured Gemmatimonas sp.
CTGCGATTCAGCGGTGCGGCCTGCGATCAATCTACCGCCTTTCCAGCCCCCGGAAAACAGGAGAGGGCGACCCGCAGGCCGCCCCCTCCTTCATCCCTTCATCTAGCACCTAGCACCTAGCACCTAGCACCTAGCACCTAGCACCTGTCAGTGCAGCCTCACCATCAACGACGTCCGCCAGCCCGTCACGTCAATGCCCGTGCCGTCGATGGTCGAGTACAGCGAGCCCACCTGGTACGAGGCGTTCGGCATGATCGTGAACGGGCCGACGCCGAACCGAAGCCGCAGGCCACCATTCGCCATCAACCCGGCCTTCACCCCGTCCACCTGCCAGCTGCGCCCCTCGACGCTCGGCTCGATCAGCAGGCTGCCCACGTGGAAGCCCAGGGCCACCGAACCGTTGGCGACGTTCTCGGGGTTGGAGGCACCGCCCAGCTGCTGCCCCTTGGCGCGATACAGGTTCCAGCCGCTGATGAACAGGTCGGTGGTGCCGAGCGGCACGTACACCGAGGCCTGACCGATGTATCGGTCTCCGGTGGCGTACGACGTCGAGTCGGCGATGTCCTTGCCGAACGACGAGTAGCTCACGCCGAGGGTCAGGCGCCCGTCGCCGATCGCGCGATCGATGCCCACGCGCGCGCGCGTCTCGTCGGCCGGCGTAAAGGTGAACGTCCTGTTGGAAATATTGAATGCGTCGAACTCCGTCGATTTCCGGAACGACGCGGCCACGCCAAGGTTCCAGGTGCCGAGGCTCCGCGCAAAGGCGATGCCGCCGGTGCCCGAGAGCCCGGAGCCATACGATGACGTCGGAAAGATCAGGAAGTCGTTGCCGATCTGGCCGGCGGCCTCGGCCTGCCCCTCGGGAATGGTGTACTGCCCCGTGGGAATGTTGGCGCCCACGGTGAACACCACGGCGTCATTGCCGAGCGTCAGGTTGGCCCGCACCTGCGTATCGGTGAGCCCGTTGATGGAACTGGAGGTCGTGCCGTTGCTCGACACTTCGGAGTTGGCGTACGCCGTGGCCACGTCGAGGTTGAATCGCGACGTGATGGGAAGCACGAACACCATCGGCACCGACAACTGCGTCACCGTCTTCGCGGACGCGCCGGTGCCGATCTTGACCGACACATACTGCGGGATCGCCGCCAGCGCGGCGTCACGGAGGCCTTGCGCGATCGCGGCGCTCGGCGCCACGGCGAGCAGCAGGAGGGCGAGTGTAAAGCGCGTGTCTCGCATGCTCACGGCCTCCGGATCACGATGGTCACCTGCCCGGTCTTCTGGGCCGGCTGGTCAGTGCCCGTCTTCTCGGACGCGGGATCGCGCGTCGTCGGCGGCGTCTGTCCCTGCGTCTGCCCCGTTCCACCGCCCGTGGAGGTATTCACATTGTTCGCCGCCGACGGGTTGACGTCACCCACGGCGTTGGCGAGCGTCGCCCCGATGCCGGTGTTGCTGGCGGCGACGCCGCGTTCGGCACCTTCGCTCGAACTCGCGATGCCCGACTCAACCTTGGCTGCCGTCACCTGCGAGCCCTGCTGTGCGGCCCGCGCACTCTGCGCCTTCTGCAGCGCCTGCCCAAACCCCGGGTCGATGCTGCGTGCCTGGTCGAAGAACCTGGCGGCTTCGTCGTATCGCCCGTCGTCGGCGGCCATCAGGCCGTTGCTGTAGGCCAGGAAGGCCTGCAACGACCGCGTGGGCCGCTGCTCGATGGCCGCGCGATCGGCGGCCGAGAGCCGCACGCCGAGCTGGTCGAAGAGGCCGAGCGCGAGGTTCTTCTCGATCGTGAAGATCTGCTCGAGCACGTCGCTGCTCGTGACGTCGCGTCCCTGCTGCTGCGACGTGGCGACGTTCATCACCGCCGCGTTCACCGTCAGGTTGCGAGCGCCGGTTTGCGTGATGGCGCCCTGCACCACGCGACCGGCGCGGATCAGCTTGCCTGCGCGCACGGACGAGGCGGCATCGGTGCGCCCCGACTGGCTCAACGCAATCTCGTCCACCATGGCCTGGATGCGGTCGCGCTCGAGCAGCTGCACGTCGGGCGAGCGGGCGAGGTCGTTGATCAGCAGGTCGGTGAGGCCGCGCCCCAGCGGGGCGAGCGTCTGGTCGGTACCGCTGAAGGTCATCGGAAGCACGGCCACCGAGCGCGCCTCACCCGGCTGGCTGGCGATCTGCGCCTCGTTGGCAATGGCCGTCTTGGCGGCCGCGTGCAGTTCCTTGCGCGACAACGCCACGAGGCGCGCCCGGATGTCGTTGCGCACCGACCGCGTCTTGCCCACCTGCAGGTAGCTGTTGTACGCGTCCTTGGCGGCGGTGTAGTCCTCGAGCGCCTCGGCGCTCAACCCGGCGTACAGGGCGCTCACGCCGTCCTTGGGGTCGAGCCGCCGCGCCGCGTTGAGCACCGTGCCGGCGTCGGCAAAACGCTGCCGCTTGTAGTACGCAATGCCCAGCGCACGCAGCGCGGCGACCGAACTGGGGTTGGCCGTCCGGTTGCGCTCCAGTCGCGCAATGGCATCATCGCTGCGCTGCTGCGCCGTCACGGGCACGGCGATGCCACACAGCAGGGTAAGGGCCAATAGTCTCAGAAGTCGCATGTTACCGGCCTCCTACCGGTCGGGATCAAGCATGTCTTCAAATCGCATCCACTGCTTGTAAAAATACAGGTCCACATACCCGACGTTGCCGTTCCGGTTCTTGCGAACCAGCAGCTCCGTGGCTCCCTCTACCCCATAGCCGGGCCGGTACATCTCCTCACGAAAGATGGCGAGCACGACGTCGGCGTGCTGCTTGACCGCGCCCTGCACCCCGAAATCGTCGAGGATCGGGCGCGGATCGGCCCGGTCGGCCACCAGGTGCGGCAGCTGGCAGGTGAGCACCACCGCCACGTCGAGCTCGATGGCCAGTACCTTGAGCAGGCGCACGGCAGCCGCCAGTTCTTCTTCCTGCGCCCGCGTGTTCCCAGCCAGCAACTGCAGCGAGTCGATGAAGATGACCTGCACGTCGAGCGTCCGGCGAATCTCGGCCGCGAGCGCCTCGACGCCGCCACCGGCCGGAAACGCCGCGACGGCAGGAAACGCCTCGCGAAACCGGACCGCGGCACCGCCCACGCTGGCGCGAGTGAAAACGTCAAGCGAACCCCGGCGCAGGTCGTCCACCCGGGCACGACCCTCGATGGCCAGGGCGCGCTCCATCACCCGCTCGCCCGACATCTCGCCGGTGAAGTACACGGTGGGAATGGCCTGCTGGGCCATGCGCACGGCGATGGCCAGCGCGAGCGCGCTCTTGCCACTCTGGACGTCGCCGCCCAGGACGACCAGGTCGCCGCGCCGGAAGCCGCCCCCCAGCCATTTGTCGATGCTCGGAAATCCCGTGGCATACGCGTCGCGTCCGCGGTCGCCGTCGGCGGCCGCGTCCACGCGTCGCATGACACGGGCAAGGGGGGAAATGTCGGTTGGTCGGGACACTCGGGCTCAGCGTCGAGAACGAATCATGCGAACATCATACGAACGTCGCCCCTGCGCCCACAAGCGCCGGGGTCATCCAACGATGTCCTGGACGAGGCGATCAAGCTCCAAACGTGCTTTCCGGTCAAGATGTGGCGCCGTGACCTCGGTCACTTTCGTGAGGGCCGCCGACAGGAGCGCGGGCTCCCCGCGCGCCGAGGCCTCGACGAGTTGCACGAGGGCGCCGCGAACGGGTGCCGGGAGCGTCAGCGCCCCCATCCAGTGGCGCGCGGCCGCGGCGCGCACCCCCCGAAGAGCCGCCGGCAGCGCGCCCGGACCGTGCGCCACGGCCGCCAATCGGGCGGCCACCAGCGTGGCCGTGAGCGCCTCGCGCGCCCCGCCCAGCGGGGCCCGTGCCGCGGCCGCCGAAAGCGCGCGCAGGGGAAACAGGGGCTGGGCCACGGCAAATGGGGGGGTGGGGTTCATGACGCTGACGAATCTGCCGTTCCCGCGGGCTGCTCGCCAGCACGTCCAGCCGTTGGCGACGGGAATTCGCAGGGACTAACTTACGCAGGATATGGCGCTGCCGGCGAAATCCGTGCTCTGGGTGGACGACGAGGCTGAACTCCTCGAGTCGCACCGACTGTTCCTGACCGAGAAGGGGTATCGCGTGCAGATGGCCTGCAATGCGACCGACGCCCTCGAGCTGCTGCGGCAGCACGCCTACGACATCCTGCTCCTCGACGAGCAGATGCCGGGCATGACGGGCATCGCCATGGTGCGCGAAGCGAGGGAGCTCGCCCCGTCGCTGCCGGTGGTGATGGTCACCAAGAGCGAGGAGGACAGCACGCTGCGGGACGCCCTCGGCCAGAATGTCACGGAGTACCTCGTGAAGCCGGTCACCCCGCGGCAGGTGCTGAGCATCGTCACGCGCATCCTCGAGGGGCCCCGCATTCGCAGCCAGGCCATCGCCCGCCAGTTTGTCGAGCGGTTCCGCGAGCTCGAAGCCGTGCGCCTCAAGGACCTGGACTGGCGGGGCTGGACCGAACGGTACGCCGAACTCGTGCAGTGGGATGTCGACCTGACCGCAGCGGGCGAGCAGGGACTCAACACGTCCCTGCGCGCCCTCTTCCCGGCGATGCACAAGGACTTCGCCGCCTACATCGGCGAGGGATATCCGCGCTGGGTGCATGAGCTCGACGGCGATCGCCCGCCGCTCTCGGTCGACATCGTCGGCGAGTTCCTGATGCCGGTGCTTGCCGAGCACCCGGCCGCGCTCTTCATCGTGGTGGATTGCCTGCGGCTCGACCAGTGGAAGGTGCTCGAGCCGATCGTGGCGCAGGCGTTCGAAATCGACACGGCCCACTACTTCTCCCTGCTGCCGACGGCCACGCCCTACGCGCGCAATGCGCTCTTCAGCGGGCTCTTCCCCGCCGAGATCGCCGAGAAGTTCCCGGCCTGGTGGGGCGAGCGTGACGACGAGTCACTGAACCAGCACGAACGCGACCTGCTCGTCGAGCAGTTGCGCACGCTGCGGGGCGACACGCCGGTGCGCTATCACAAGATCTCGTCGGCGATCGACTCCGACGAGCTGGGGCGGCACCTGAACAGCGCCTTCGCCGGCGACGGCGTCAGCGCCTTCGTCTTCAACTTCGTCGACCTGCTCACGCACGGCCGCTCCGAATCGGCCATCCTCTATGAGGTCGCCCGCGACGAAGTGGCCTTGCGGCAGATCACCGAGCAGTGGTTTCGGCGTTCGGCACTCTGGGCCGTGCTCCGTGAGGCCGCACGCCGCGGGCTGCCGGTGCTCCTCACCAGCGACCACGGCTCCATCCACTGCAACACCTCGGCCACCGTCTTTGCCAAGAAGGACGCCACGCCCAACCTGCGATACAAGTTCGGCGAAGACCTGCGCGCCGAACGCCCCGAGCAGGTGCTGACGTTCAGCGATCCCGGTCAGCTGCGGCTGCCGCCGCTCGGTCCGCGCGTGAACACGGTGCTCGCCATCGGCGACGCCTTCTTTGTGTACCCGACCAAGCTGCGCGAGTACCAGCAGCGGTATCGCGGGTCGTTCCTGCACGGTGGCGTGTCGCCCGAAGAAGTCATCCTGCCGCTCGCCCTGCTGACGCCCCGTCGCTGATGCCACTCTATCGCCGCCTGCTGCGCTTCCTCCGGCCTTATCACGGTCGCGTGGCCGGCACGCTGATGCTCAGCGCCTCGGCCAACGCCCTGGCCGCGCTGTCGTTCGCGCTCTTCATCCCGTTCCTCAACACGCTGTTCGAGCTGCCGGCCCTCGGCCTCGGCACGCCGAACCGGATGACGCTCCTGCTGCGCCAGCTGATCGGGCGCTTCGTGGACGGTGCCGAGAAGATGGAGGCGTTGCGCACCGTCATCGCCGTGATCCTCGTGACGATGCTCCTCAAGAACACGTTTGCGTGGCTGGCCGGGCAGATGGGCGCCGGGCTGCAGGAGCGCGTCACGCGCGACCTGCGCAACGCGGTCTACACACACCTCGAGCGGCTGCCGTTGCGCTTCTTCCAGCGCCACAAGACGGGGCAGCTGCTCACGCGCGTGCTCAACGACACGCTCACGACGCGCCAGCTGCTTGCCGAGCTCGTCACCCGCTCGGTGAACGCCGGCACCCAGGTGCTGGCGTTCGTCATTGCGCTCTTTCTCATCTCGGCCAAGCTGGCGCTCGTCTCGCTCATTGTCGCCCCGCTGCTCACCGTGGCCTTCCAGCCCCTGCTGCGCAAGCTGCGCAAGGGGCACCGGCGGCTCGCCGCCGAGTACGGCGAGATGGCGAGCGTGGTGCAGGAAACCGTCAGTGGCATTCGCCTGGTCAAGTCATTCCGCGCCGAAGCGTACGAGGCCAGCCGGTTTGTCGCGGCGTCCAACCGCTACGCCACGGGCATGGTGCGCATGAGCCGCCTGTCGCTGATGTCGCAGCCGCTCGCCGAGATCATCGGCACGGTAGTCGCCGTGCTCCTGCTCTGGTTCGGCGCGCGTGAGGTGATTTCGGAAAAGAGCATCAGCGGCGCCGAGTTGGTGGGCTTTCTCGCCATCCTGATGTCGTTGATGCCGCCGCTGAAGCAGCTCTCGCAGATGCCGGCGGTGGCCACGCAATCACTGGCCGCCGCCGAGCGACTGTTCGAGATCCTCGATCATCCGACAGAAGAGGCGGCGGACGGCGGAACGCGGCAGGTCACGGCCTTCAACTTCGATATGACCTTCGACCGCGTCGCGTTCACCTACGGCGATGACCCCGTGCTCAGTGACGTCAGCTTCGTCGCCAGGCGCGGCGATGTGGTGGCGCTGGTCGGGGCGAGCGGGGCGGGGAAGAGCACGCTCGTGGACCTCATCCCGCGCTTCATCGAGCCGACGACCGGGCGCATCCTGCTCGATGGCGTCGACACGCGCGAGATCACGCTGGCGTCGCTGCGCGACCTCACCGGGATCGTGAGCCAGGACACGGTGCTGTTCAATGACACCGTCCGCGCGAACATCGCCTACGGTGCCACCGACCGGTACACGAGCGCGCAGGTGGAGGCGGCCGCGCAGGCAGCCAATGCGCACGGGTTCATCAGCGCGCTGCCCGAGGGCTACGACACGATCCTCGGCGAGCGCGGGACGCGCCTGTCGGGCGGGCAGCGGCAGCGCATCGCCATCGCGCGCGCCCTGCTGGTGGACCCGCCGGTGCTGATTCTCGACGAGGCGACGTCGGCGCTCGACACCGAGAGCGAGCGCCTGGTGCAGGAGGCGATCGATCGCCTGCTGACCGGGCGCACGGTCTTCGTCATCGCCCACCGGCTGTCCACCGTGCAGCATGCCACGCAAATCCTCGTGCTCGACGAAGGCCGCGTCGTCGAGCGCGGCACGCACGCGGAGCTGATGGCCCTCGGCGGAGCGTACGCGCGGCTGCACGCGCTGCAGTTCCGCGACGCCGTCGCCGGCTAGCGCGTGCGAGCCTGCTTCGTCGTGCGCGACGCGATGTGGTCGGGCGCGACCCGCGCCTTCGCCGACGCGGCCGTGCTGCTGGCAGCGCGGGGCTACGAGACCTGCTTCGTCGCCCCGGCGGCGAGCGAGGCCGAGCGGGGCCTGGTGCTCGCCGGCCACGACGTCATCGGCGTGCGGAGCGGCGGTGGATGGCTGCGCGCCGGCGCGCGGCTGCGGCGCGTGGTGTCGAGTCGACTGAGCGAGGTGCTGTTTGTGCACGACGACCGCGAACATCTCACGGCGGCCGCCGCCATACGCCTGGCCGGGCGCGGCGCCGTGGTGAGACGCACGCCCTCCGCCGAACGGCTGACGCTGGGCCGTGACGGCCGTCTCGCCATGCGCCTGGCGGCCACCGGCTTCGTGTTTGCACACGGCGACGACGCACGGGGCACGACGCCCCCCCGTGGTGCACTCGCCGCGCACGTGGCGCCTCCAGGCGTGGCCGTCGTCGCGCCGCGGCCGGATGCCGCAGTCGGCACCATCGGCGGCGCGGTCTCGCCGCGGCTGGTCCTCATCGTTGGCGCAGACCAGCGGCGCGAGGCGCTCGTCGCCCTGCGGGCGCTTTCGCTGCTGGCTCCTCGACATCAGGGACTCCGCGTGACGGCGTTCTGGCCGGCCGCCGACATCGAGACGATGCGCCTCGAGGCAGCCGCCCTCGGCGTCGCCGATGTCGTGGAGTGGCGCGCCACCGGCGCGCCGCGCGCCGACGTGCTGGCTGCGGCCGACCTGGCGTGGGTCATCGCCACCGCCGACGATGCGGCCTTCGCCGCGCTCGACGCGCTCGCGTACGGCGTCCCCGTGCTCGCCGAGCGCTCGCCCGTCACGAGCCGCGTCATCGACGACGGCGTCACCGGGATACTGCGGCATCGCGCCGATGAATCCGAGTGGGCGTCCGTCGTGGCCGCCGCGCTGGCCCGCCCCGACCGGATGCAGGGCATGCGCGACGCGGCACGGCGCGCGGCCGCGCGCTGGCCGTTCGATGCCGGCGCCGAGGGCTGGGTGCAGGTCACCGAGGCCGCGCGCGACCGCGCGCGCTGGACCACCTAGTGCGCCACCTCTTCGTCACGCAGGACTACACGCCCGACCTCGGGGGCATGGCGCGCCGTCATGTGGAACTCTGCCGGCGTTTTCCGCCCGACACGCTGGTGTCCACCGTCAACGCGCCCGGCGTTGCCACGCTCGATGAGGCGGAGGCGGTGCCGGTGCATCGCCAGCCCTTCGCCTTTCGCGAAGCCGGGCGATGGACCAACCAGCTCCGCTGGGCGTGGTGGCTGCGGCGGCAGGCCGGCGCCTTCGATGTGGTGCACTGCGGCAACATCCGGCCGTGCGGGTACGCCGCGTGGTGGGCGAGGAGACGCACCGGCGTCCCATACCTCGTGTACGTGAACGGCGGCGACCTCCTGCGCGAGCGCCAGAAGGCGGCGCAGGGGCTCAAGCGGATCACGGCGCGGAGGATTCTCGGTGACGCGGCGGGCGTCATCGCCAACTCCACCTGGACCGCGGAGCTCGCGGGCGACGTCATGCGCGAAGTCGGCGTGCGCGTGCCGCCGCCCATTGCTGATTTTCCACTCGGTACCGACCCCGTGCAGTTTGCCCCCGGCCACGCGAGCGCGGCGGCGCGCAAACAACTCGGGCTGGGCGCCGATCCCTACCTGCTGACGGTCGCACGGCTCGTGCCGCACAAGGGGCAGGATGTCGCGCTGCGCGCACTCGCGGCGCTCGCTGCGGAGTTTCCGCCGCTGCGCTACGTGATTGTCGGTGAGGGACCGGATGAAGCCAGGCTGCGCGCGCTCGCGGCGGCGCTCGGCGTGTCGGCGCGCGTGGTCTTCGCGGGCCCCATGCGCGACGACCTGCTGCCGGCCACGTACGCCGGGGCCAGCGTGTACGTGGGCTTGTCGCGCTTCCTGCCGCCCATCAATGTGGAGGGGTTCGGCATCTCGTTTGTCGAGGCGGCGGCCAGCGGGGTGCCGTCAGTCGCCGGCGATTCCGGCGGCGTACGGTCGGCGGTCCTTGATGGCGACACGGGATTCGTGGTGCCGCCCGAGGATGACGCGCAGGTGGCCGGCGCCATTCGCCGGCTGCTCGGCGACGAGGCGTTGCGAACGCGGATGGGCGCGGCGGCGCGCCGGGCGGCCGTCGAACGATTCAACTGGGACCGTGTGGTGCGTGATACGATCGGCTTTGCGACGGACTGCGTGGGTCGCCGGAGGAGCCTGACGTGAAGGCGAAGTGGAATCACTGGGTCGAATACGCGCTGTTGCGGTGCGTCGTCGCGCTGCTGAGTCCGTTCGGCATACGGCGCGCAAGCAACATCGGCGCGCGCATTGGCGCCCTGGGCTACTGGCCGCTTGGCATTCGGCGCGGCGTCGTCACCCGTCACCTCGCGGCCTGTTTTCCGGAACTCGACGATGCCGATCGTGCCTTGCTGGCGCGCCAGTCGTACGAACACCTGGGGCGCGTGGCCATGGAATCGGCGCTGATGTCGCGACTCGGTCCCGAGTCGCTGCGCGCCCTCTTCGAGCGCGTCGAGGGATGGGAGGTCATTGAGCGTGGTCGCGCGCGCGGCAAGGGACTCGTGCTGGTGGCCGGGCACCTGGGCAACTGGGAACTGTCGGGCGCCTGCCTCTCGGCGTTGGGCGTGCCGCTGGCGGCGGTGGCCAAGCGTCAGCTGAATCCGCTGGCCGATGCCTTCGTGAATCGCACCCGACGCCGACTCGGCATGGTCGTCGTCTTCGATGACGAAGCGGTGCGCAAGCTTCCCCGCCTGCTCAAGGACGGGTATGGCATTGGCCTGCTCGCCGATCAGGCGGGGCTTGGCGCCGCCACGTTCGTGCCGTTCTTCGGCCGGCCGGCGCGCACGCCGCGCGGCCCGGCGGTCTTCGCGCTGCGCTTCGGCGCCCCGCTCATCTATGTGGTGGCGGCGCGCCAGCCGAACGGCAGGTTCACCCTGCATCTCGAGGAAGTGGACGTGCAATCGACCGGCAATCTCGAGGCTGACGTCGACGCGACCGTCACGCGGTTCACCGCCGTGCTGGAGAAATGGGTGCGCCGCTACCCCGGGCAGTACCTGTGGGCACACCGCCGCTGGAAGCGCCAGCCTGCCGACACGCCACCTGAACTGCGCGAACCCTGAACGCGCATCGAGACGCATCGTGACGTATGACGTTGAGGCGCTCCGCGCCCGCGAGTTTCCCTGGGCCGCGCGCGGCGAGCGAATCTACCTCGACCACGCCGCCACCGGGCCCCTGCCACAGCGTGCGCGCGACGCGCAGGCCGAGGCCAACGCGTATCGCGCCGAGCCGTGGCGCATCGGCTTCGACTACTTCTGGGACGCCGTGCAGCAGGGGCGTGAACTTCCCGCGCGACTCATCAATGCGGCGCCTGGGGAGATCGTCATCACCAATAACACCTCCCAGGGCGTGAACCTCGCGGCGCGCGCGCTGCCGTTCGCGCCGGGTGACGTCGTGGTGACAACCGCCGGCGAGTTTCCGGCAAACGTGTATCCGTGGATGGCGCTCGAAAAGGCGCGCGGGGTCTCGCTGCACACCGTGCCGACCCGCGACCAGCTGCCCGACGAGGACGCCATCATTGCCGCGCTCGACGGCCCGCGCGTGCGGGCGCTCACCGTGAGCTGGGTGTCGTTTGCCACGGGCGCCAGGCTCGACCTTGCGCGCCTCGGGAAGGCGTGCCGGGAGCGCGGCATCTGGTTTGTGGTCGATGCCATCCAGGGGCTCGGGCCGTGCGTACTCGACGTGAAGGCGTGCCAGATCGACATTCTCGCGAGCGGCACGCAGAAGTGGCTGCTTTCGCCGTGGGGCACCGGGTTTGCTTACGTGCGCCGCGAGCTGATTGCCGAGCTCGACCCTCCAACGGTCGGCTGGCTTTCGCTGCCAGCCTCGGCCGACTTCACGCGATTTCTCGACTACGACCTCACGTTCTATCCCGACGCGCGCAAGTTCGAGGTGTTCACGGCGCCGATGCACGACCTCAAGGCGATGGATGCGTCGCTGGGGCTCTTTCTCGAGCTCGGGCCGGCGGCCGTCGAGGCGCACGTGGCGTCACTCGCCGACTACGTGGCGGCGTGGTGCGACGGGCGAAGCGACGCGCGGCTCATCACGCCGACGCAGCGCTCGCGCCGCGCCGGGCTGATGTCCATTGCCGTCGACGACCTTCAGGCGGCGAGCACAAGGCTCGAGGCCGCGGGTGTCTCACACACGGTGCGTGAAGGCGGCGTTCGCCTCTCGCCGCACCTGTACAACACCACCGGTGATCTCGACATCGCCCTGGCGGCGCTCGCTCCGCGATGAACGTCGCGGGCGCGAGGAGCCGGCCTCCGGGCTCCTACGCCAGCTCCACCACCGCGACGTCACGCCCGCCCTTGCGCAGCAGGAACCACCGCCCGTGCACGGCGTCCACGGCGTCCACCGTCTGCGCGTCGGGGGCGAGCTTGTCGCCGTTCACGCTCACCGCACCCTGCTGGATGAGCTTGCGCGCGGCGGTCCGGGACAGGACAAACACCCGCTCCAGCGCCTCCACGATGTTGACGCTCGCCCCGGTGCCGTGCGTCACGGTGCGCGGAATCTCCGCCGCCAGCATGGCGTAGACGTCGGCCGACAGCGCGCGCGCGTCGGTCTTCTTGTCGAAGACCACCCGCGAGACCTGCTCGGCGAGGCCCGCCGCTCGCGCCCCGTGAACCAGCGAGGTCACCTCGGTCGCGAGCCGACGCTGCGCGGCGCGTTCGTGCGGCGCCGCGGCCTGCGCTGCCGCCAGCGCCTCGATGTCGTCGCGCGTCATCAGCGTGAACATCTTCAGGTACTTCACCGCGTCGTCGTCGTCCGCATTCACCCAGAACTGGTAGAACTGGTACGGTGACGTGCGCGCGGCGTCGAGCCAGACGGTCCCCGCCTCCGACTTGCCGAACTTCTGCCCGCTGGCGGTGGTCACCAGCGGCAGCGTGACGCCGTGCGCCTCCTGCTGGAGCGTGCGGCGAATCAGCTCGGTTCCGGCCGTGATGTTGCCCCACTGGTCGCTGCCGCCGATCTGCAGGGACACGTCGTAGCGGCGCCGGAGCTCCAGGAAGTCGTACGCCTGCAGCAGCATGTACGAGAACTCGGTGTACGAGATGCCCGTGTCCATGCGGGACTTCACGGAGTCCTTCTGCATCATCAGGTTGACCGTGAAGTGCTTGCCGACATCGCGCATGAACTCGATCGCCTTCAGTTCGCGCAGCCACTCGGCGTTGTCGACCATCCGGGCGGCGCACGCACCCGAGAAGTCGAGGAACCGTTCCAGTTGCGCGCGAATGCCGGCCGTGTTGGCATCGATTTCCTCGACCGTCAGCAACTGGCGTTCGCTCGCCTTGCCGCTGGGATCGCCGATCATCCCCGTCCCGCCGCCGACGAGCGCCACCGGGTGGTGCCCCGCGCGCTGCAGGTGCACGAGACCCATGATCGGCACCAGGCTCCCCACGTGCAGCGAGTCCGCCGTGGGGTCGAAGCCGCAGTAGCCCGCCACCGGGCCGGCCGCGAAATGCGCCGCCGCGCCCTCGGTCTGCTGGTACAGCAGGCCGCGCCACGTGAGTTCAGAAAGGAAATCGGACATGCGTAGAAGATAGTGGAAGGTCGATAGCGGACAGCGGATAGCGGATAGCGCACAGCGTACGGCTTACAGCGTACAGCGTAAAGCTTACAGCTTCCTTTCGCCTCCCATCTCGCCGTGTGCGATCCGCCGCAGGAATTCGTACAGCTTCGCTGTCACCGCCCCCACCTCGTGCTCCCGCCGCACCGCCTCGTACGCGCGCCGCGCCAGCGCCGGTCCGTCGGCTCGCGCGTTCACGCACGCGCGCAGCGCGGCGTCCACCGCTTCCGCCGAGCGATCCTCCACGAAGGTCGCGCATCCTCGCTCGCGAAGGAAGCGGTGCGAGGCCGCGTCGTGCGGTCCGCAGCCGAGGATCGGTCGCCCCGCCGCCATGTAGTCGGTGACCTTGGTCTGCACCGAGGATCGCGACATGTGCGCCTGCTCCGCATCGAACGAGGACGCCACCAGCAGCAAGTCGCACTCACCCAGCGCCTCGCCCAGTGCGGCGTACGGTATGAGGCCGCCGTCAACGACGCCCCACCGGCGCCAATCGGCCTCGTGCCGGCCCCAGAAGAACCGGTCAGTGAACAGCACGAACTCGATGTCCACCCCGTCGGCGCGCAGGCGCGCCACGCCCTCGGCGACCGCCGCCACGGCATCCCAATGCATGGGCCACACCGAGCCCGCATACGCCACGCGAAAGCGCCCCGCGCGGGGGGCAGTGAGCGCGGCCGGTTCAGTCGGGCCCAGTGACACCGGGTTGTGCACCACGTGCGCCGGGCGGTCGACGCCCGTGGCCGCGCGCATTGATTCCAGCAGATAGGGCGAAATTGACAGCCAGCCCCTGGACGTCGCCAGCAGCCGACGTCCGTGACGCGCGGTGGCGAACGCGAGTTGCGCACTCGAAACGTGCGCCAGCCAGTCGTCCAGCAGGTACGTCACCAGCGGCGCCATCGACCGGCACCGTTCGGCGAGCGCGATGCCCACCGGGTGCGTGGGCGCGGCGAGCACGAGTTGCGGGGAAAACGCGGCCACGGCTGCGCGCTCGGCGAGGGGCCTCCAGCGCGCCCACAGCGCGTCGAGGTCACCGAGGACCCCACGCAACGGCCCGACCAGCCGGCCGGGGAGCCCAGGCGCGCCGGCCAGCACACGATGCCCGCCCTCCATCAGGTGCGACTCGCGCGCACAGCCGCTGATGGCCAGCAGGCCCCCGGCGGGGTAGCGCGAGAACAGGTTGGCGAGCGTCCGCCCTGCGCCGCGGCTCCCGACGCTGAGGTCCGCGTCGGTCACCAGCAGGATGCGCGGCAGCGCCTCGCTCACTTCAGGCGCTGCTGCCAGGCCTCCACGATCTCGTCGAAGATCGTGGCCAGCGGTATGGTGATCGACCAGCCCGGGTAGTGCGCCATCATCTTGCGCAGGTCGCTGTAGTAGCAGATGTGGTCGCCGATGCGGTTGGTCGCGTCGTACTCGTACTGCATCGGCTTCCCCGTGCGCTCGCTCACCATCCGGAACGCCTCGAGGATGGAGCACGCGTTCCCCTTGCCGCCGCCGAGGTTGTACACCTCGCCCACGCGCGGCGCGGCGATGAACGCCTCGGCGAACTTCGCCACGTCGCGCGAGTGGATGTTGTCGCGCACCTGCTTGCCCTTGTAGCCGTACACGCGGTAGAGGCGCTCCTCGACGTTCACTTTCACGAGGTAACTCAGGAAGCCGTGCAGCTCCACGCCCGCGTGGCTCGGCCCGGTGAGGCAGCCGCCGCGCAGTGCGCACGTCTTCATGCCGAAGTAGCGCCCGTACTCCTGCACCAGGACGTCGGCCGCCACCTTGGAGGCGCCGAACAGCGAGTGCGTCGACTGGTCGATGCGGAAGTCCTCCGCGATGCCGTGCGCGTACGCGGCGTCGGCGTAGTCCCAGCGGGTCTCGTGCTCGATGAGCCGCAACTCGTTGGGCGCGTCGCCGTACACCTTGTTCGTGCTGAAGTGCACGAAGGGTGCGTCAGGCGCGTGCCGGCGCGCCGCCTCCAGCAGGTTCAGCGTGCCGACGGCGTTGGTGTCGAAGTCGTCGAACGGGATCGCCGCCGCCCGGTCGTGGCTGGGCTGCGCGGCCGTGTGCACGATGGCATCGGGGCGGCGGTCGCGCACGAGCGCGTCCACTCCGTTTCGGTCGCGCACGTCGACTTCGTGATGGCGAAACGCCGGGTGCGCGTCCGTGAGCCGCTGCTGCATCCAGCGTGTATCGCCGCCCGGCCCAAAGAAGACCGCGCGCTGGTTGCTGTCGACGCCGTCCACCTCCCACCCCAGCGTGGCGAAGTGGGCGACCATTTCGGAGCCGATCAGGCCGGACGAGCCGGTGACGAGAAGGCGAGGCATGCCTTGAAACTACAAGGACGGGGTGCGGGGGATAGGGGTTCAGTGAGGCGCAGGAGAGGAGTGCGGAGCGGCGAGGAACGAGGCGGCCCCCTCGTGGCATCCCGCTCGCCCCCCGCTCTCCGCACCACACTCCTCTCCCCTCACCAGGCCCCCGCACCCCGCGCCCCGCACCGGGATTGTAGATTGCACCCGTGATGTCGAAACCCCTTCGCTACGCCCTCATCGCCGGCGCGTTTGTCGCGACGTTCTCCGTCGGCTTCGTCGTGCTCGGATGGCTCCTCGTCTGCCGTGGCAACGAGTGCCCCTCCATCAGCGCGCTCGACAAGTACAACCCCCGGCAGACGTCGAAGCTCTTTGCCGCCGACGGGCGCTTCGTCGCCGAGCTCGGGCTTGAACGCCGCACGCTCGCCCCCATCGAGCAGATCCCGGTGGTCCTGCGCCAGGCCTTCGTCATCACGGAGGACCGGCGGTTCTATTCGCACAACGGCATCGACATCTGGGGCGTGGCGCGCGCCGGCCTCAGCAACCTGCGCAGCGTCGGCTTTGCCCAGGGCTTCTCGACGATCACCATGCAGCTGGCGCGCAATGTCTTCCCGCAGGCGCTCTCGCGCGAAAAGACCATCCTGCGCAAGCTGCGCGAGGCCAAGATCGCGCGGGCCATCGAGTCGAAGTACAGCAAGGACCGCATTCTCGAGCTCTACCTCAACCAGATCAACCTGGGAGGCGGCGCGTACGGCGTCGAAACGGCGAGCCAGCGCTACTTCGGCAAGTCGGTGCGCGACATCAACCTCGCCGAGGCGGCCACCCTCGCGGCGCTTCCCAAGGCGCCGGGCCGCTACAATCCGCGCCGCTTTCCCGAGCGCGCCATCCAGCGCCGCAACACCATCCTCGAGCTGATGCGCCGCGCGGGCGCCATCAGCGACGCCGATGCGTCACTGGCCAAGGCCTATCCGCTGCGCCTTGCCCACGGCGGCGGCGCCTCGGGCGATGTGGCGCCGTACTATGTGGAATGGGTGCGCCAGCAGCTCGAGGCCAAGTTCGGCGAGCGCATCTACACGGACGGTCTGCGCGTCTACACGTCGCTGGATCTCGAGCTGCAGGGGGCCGCCGAGCGCGCGCTGGAGCGGCAGATCACGGCCATCGAGGGGGGGGCGGCGGGCGCCTTCCCGCACAGCACGTACGAGCAACTCACCACCACGACTGCTGACGCCCCGGCGCCCGGCACCGTGACCCAGTACCTGCAGGGCGCCATCATCGTCATGGACCCGCGCAGTGGCTCCGTGCGCGCCATGGTCGGCGGCCGCGATTTCGACGACTCCAAGTTCAACCGCGCCACCCAGGCGCTGCGCCAGCCGGGCTCGACGTTCAAGCCCATCGTGTACGCCACCGCCATCCAGAGTGGACGGTCTCCGGCCTACGTGCTGGACGACGCGCCCGTGGAAATCCCGCAGGTCGCCGGCGACACGTGGCAGCCCCGGAACTACGACCTCAAGTTCGAGGGGCCGATGATCATGCGGCGCGCACTCTACCAGTCGCGCAACATGCCGGCCATCCGCCTGGGCATGGAGCTTGGCGAGCAGAGCGTCGTCGACATGGCACGGCGATTCGGCATCACCACGCCCATTCCCGAGTATCCGTCCATCCACATCGGCTCTGCCGACGTCTACCCGCTGCAGATGGTCGCCGCGTACTCGACCTTCGCCAACCTCGGGTGGCGCGTCGACCCCGTGGGCATTCTCCGCGTCGAGGATGCGCAGGGCAAGGAACTGTGGAAGCCGGAGATCGCGCGCGAGCGGGTGCTCACGCCCGAAGAATCGTGGCTGATGGTCGACATGATGAAGGACGTGCTGCGCCGGGGCAGCGCCGCGGGCGCCGTGGCCAACACGGGCTTCAACCTCCCGGCGGGCGGCAAGACGGGCACGACCAACGACTACACCGACGTCTGGTTCATCGGCTTCACGGCCGACCTCGTCGCCGGCGTCTGGATGGGCTTCGACAAGCCGCAGAAGATCATGCCCAACGCGCAGGGAGGGCGACTGGCCGCGCCGGCGTGGGCCCAGTTCATGATCGAGGCGTACCAGCGCAAGCCGTCACCGCCCGACTGGCCGCGTCCGTCGTCGCTGGTCTCCCGCCAGGTCGATGAACTCACCGGGCTGTTGGCCAATCCGGGCTGCCCGGCCAAGGACGCCTACTTCGAGTGGTTCATTGCGGGCACGTCGCCGATCACCGAGTGCACGCCGCGCGCGGCGGGGCCGCCTCCCGAACCCGTAAAGGACACGCGGCCGGCGCGCCCGCCGCCGCCGCGCAAGCCGTGAACCCCGCTCGCACCCGCTATCACGCGCGATGGGTGCTCCCCATCGCGGCGGCTCCCATCGACGACGGCACGGTGGTCGTCGAGGACGGTCGCATTGCCTGGGTGGGCGCGCGCCGAGCCGCGCCCGCCGGAGGCGTCGATGACGAGCTTGGCGACGCAGTGCTCATGCCCGGCCTCGTGAACGCGCATACGCACCTCGAGCTCACGGTCATGCGCGGGTTCCTCGAGGGGCTGTCGTTCTTCGACTGGGTGCGTACGCTCACCCGGGCGCGCCGCGAGGTGCTCGACGACGGGGCCTTGCTCGACAGCGCCCGCCTCGGCGTCATCGAGGGGCTGCGCGCCGGCATCACCACGTTCGCCGACACCGGCGACTCGGCTGCGCCGTTCGACGCGCTGCGTGAACTCGGCGCGCGCGGCATTGCCTACCGTGAGGTATTTGGCCCGTCGCCCACGCAGGTGGCCGACGCGATGTCCGGCCTGCGCGCAAAGGTCGACGCCATGCGCGCACACGAGACGCCGCTGGTGCGTGTCGGCGTCTCGCCGCACGCTCCGTACAGCGTCAGTGATGACCTGTTCCGCGCCGTGGCATCCTACGCCGGTGCCGAGGGCCTGCCGGTGGCCGTGCACATCGCCGAGGGCGAGGACGAATCGCGGCTCGTGGAGCGCGCGGAAGGGCCGTTCGCCGACTTCCTGCGCGCGCGCGGCATCGCGGTTGAACCGCGTGCGCCGTCACCCGTGGCGCTGCTGCAACGGTGTGGTGTGCTTGCCACGCGGCCGCTGCTCATTCACGCCGTGCGCGTCCACGCGGCCGACGTGGCGACGATGGCGCAACACCGGTGTGGCGTGGCGCACTGTCCGGCGAGCAACCGGTGGCTCGCGCACGGCGTCGCGCCGCTTGCGGAATTGCTCGAGGCGGGCCTCGCCGTCGGCTTCGGTTCCGACTCGATGGCCAGCAATGACCGCATGGATATCCTGGGCGAGGGACGGCTGGCCGCGCAGCAGCAGCGCGCCCGCGCCGGGCGCGCCGCCGCAGTGCCGGCATCGCAGGTGCTCGAGCTCGCCACGCACGGTGGCGCGCGCGCCCTCGGGCTCGGCCACGCGGTTGGCGTGCTGGCCGTTGGCTACCAGGCCGACCTGGCGGCCTTCGCCCTCGATGCCGGCGCCGGTTCTGCGCACGACGTGGCTGCGGTGCTGGTGAACGCCGAAGGACTTGTCGCCCGCCGCGTCGTCGTGGCGGGCCGTCTGCGCGTGCGCGATGGCGTGGTGTTGCACGACGATCCGTCGCTCGCCGCACGCGTGCAGGATCGCGCCGAGGCGCTGGCGCGGTGGCGCGGTCGTGACCCCATCGACTAGAATTCCCAAGACCCTTCGGGAGTACCCAACTCGTGGCGCACCAACCCATCGCCAATGGCGCGACGCAAAAGATCTGGCGTGATGGCGTCCTTGTGGACTTCCAGGACGCCACGCTCCACGTCATGAGCCACGTGGTGCACTACGGCTCGTCCGTCTTCGAGGGCATCCGGTGCTACGAGACTCCAACGGGCGGTGCGGTCTTTCGCCTCCGCGAGCATATGCGCCGCCTCGCCGACTCGGCGAAGATTTACCGCATGGACCTCAAGTACTCCGTCGATGAGCTGTGCCAGGCGGTGGTCGACACCATTGCCGCGAACGACCTGAAGGAGTGCTACATCCGGCCGCTGGTCGCGCGCACCGGCCAGCAGATGGGCGTCCACCCCGGCAACGCGCCCATCGAGACGTTCATCGTCTGCTGGATATGGGGCCGTTACCTCGGTGCCGAGGCGCTCGAGCACGGAGTCGATGTGCGCATTTCCAGCTGGCGCCGCGCGGCCGGAAGCACCTTTCCGACGATGGCGAAGGCCGGCGGCAACTATCTGGCCTCGCAGCTCACCAAGATGGAAGCCAAGGTCGATGACTACGTCGAGGGCATCATGCTCGACGTCAACGGCCAGGTGTCCGAGGGGAGCGGCGAGAACCTGTTCCTCGTGCGCGGGGGCGTGCTGTACACTCCGGGCCTCGGATCAGGCATCTTGCACGGCATCACACGCGACTCGATCATCCAGATCGCGGCTGATCTCGGCCTCGAAGTGCGCGAGTCACCAATCCCGCGCGAGATGCTCTACGTGGCGGACGAGGTGTTCTTCTGCGGCACGGCGGCCGAACTGACCCCCGTGCGGTCCATCGACCGGATCACCATCGGCGAAGGGCATCGCGGCCCCATCACCCATCGCATCCAGGAACGTTATCTCGGTATTGCCACCGGAAAGCTGGCCGACGATCACGGTTGGCTGACTCCGGTTCCCAGTCTCGCCGTCGCGCAGCAATAGTCCTGCGGCCGCCGGCGCCGTTCTCGCCTGATTGGAGGAGCCCGTGCTCGTCGGTTGCCTCGCGCTCAACTCGTCGTTCGAACCGCTGACGCTCGTGCCACTGCGGCGCGCGCTGCGGCTGGTCATCGACGGCAAGGCCGAGATCGTCGAAGCCGATGGCTTGCGCTCCGTGCGCTCTGCCAACCAGCGCTTTCCGCACCCCGTCGTCATCCGCCTCACCAAGTACGTGCACGTGCCGCGGCGCTTCCGTCGCCACGTCACCAACACGTTTCTCTTCGCCCGCGACCACTACCGCTGCCAGTACTGCGGCCGTGTCTCGGCGGCGCTCAAACCGCGCGAATCGCTCACACGCGACCACGTGGTGCCGCTCTCGCGTGGCGGGGGCAACACGTGGACCAACGTGGTGGCCGCGTGCAGCAGCTGCAACACGAAGAAGGCCAACCGGCTTCCCGCCGAGATCGGCATGCGCCTGCTGCGCATTCCCGTCGAGCCGCACTTCGTGCACCTCTCGTGGGCCGTACGCAAGCTGACGCCGACGCAGAGCAAGTACATCCGCATGTTTTACGGCGCGGCGATGCTGCACGAGGTGGAGCGGACCGTCATGACCGAGGGCAGGCACTAGCGCACCGTCTCGAACACCGGCGTGCGCTCCACATACTCCCGCCGTTCGCCCCCCAGCAGCCGCGAGGCGATCGTCTTGAGGCCGCTGCCCAGCACGGTGCCGGGATTCCGCTGGCCGCGAACCGCCGGCCGCAATTCGCCGCGCAGCCATCGCTCCACTTCGTCCAGGTCGCTCAGCGACAGCGACTCCACGGCGAGCGTCGCCTGATAATAGAACCGCTTGCGGCCGGCAAAGGCGACGATCGACGCCCGTGCAGGGCGTCCCACCGCCGACTCCGCGTCGCTGAGCAGCGCGAACTTGCCGAGTGAGAAGGGGTGGTCACCCGTGACGTGCGTCACCTCGTACACGTTCTCCAGCGCAATCCAGCGAACCACGACGTCCCACTCGGTGACGCGCTCGAGGTCGTTCACCCAGCCGCCAAGGCTCCAGAGTTCCACCGTGAAATGCAGCCGGGCGGGGAAGCCGCTCGCGAGGAGCTCCTGCAGCTTGCGGCCGGCGAGCATGTGCGAAGCCACGACGGTCGGCCCGACCCTGGTCACCAACTCGGGCGCCGGCAGCGTGATCGACAAGACCGGGCGCGCCTGCGCCCACGCCGCGGACCCCGGCGTGCCGAGCAGCACGACGAGGGCCAACAGTGCGTGGCGAAGGCGCAGTCGCATCAGAAGCGGTGCTGCACCCGGACGAGCACGTTCACGGGTTCGCGCCCGGTGGCCGTCGCCTTGGCCAGGTAGATGCCCAGCGAACCGAAGTCGATGCCGAAGCCGATGTCGGCGCGAAACGTCGAGAGCGCGGGGAGCGAGCGCCTGGAGTAGGTCGTCGCCCCGTCGGGTTCGCCGATCGTCCAGCCGCGTCCCGCGTCGGCGAACAGCACCCACGACGCGTGTTGGTTGAACCCGGGGCGCCACCAGTCGTCGCGCGCATCGTCGCGCACCCAGCCGATGCTGAAGTCACTGCGATACTCCGCCTGGAAGAGCATGATGCGGTCGCAGAGCGCCGGTGCACCGGGCAGCTCGGTGCCGCCGCACGTCAGCACGTCGGGGTCCACGCGCCACGCGCGGCGAAAATCGTAGCCCGGCAGCGTCGCCGGGCCGCCCACCGAGAGGCGCCGCTGCATCGGCAGGCGGTCGCCCGACAGCCACCCGCCGGCGACGATCCGCAGGTTCAGCGAGGCATCCGGCGCCAGCCGGTTGTAGCGACGCGCATCCACGAAGCCGCGCGTGTACCGCACGTCCTCCGGTTGCGGCAGCACCGTGAGCATCTGCGGGTTGCGCGCGATCGTGCCGGTGCCACGTTCCCAGTCGGCGTTGAGAAACCACCCGCCCCACGGCGAGCCTTCGCGGCGCCGCGTGTCCACGCGCGCGCGCACGGCGGCCAGGTGCATCGTTCCCTCGTCCATCGCCGGGTTTATCCGCCACGAATCGTCGTCGCGCAGTACCGACAGCGGATCGCGCTCGCGCGCGGCTGCCCAGCGCTCGTCGCCAAGCGACATCGTCAGGTCGGCATCGCGCCCGGCGTGAAGCTTCACGAATCCGAGTCCCCCGTGACGGCGATAATAGTCGCGGAAGTCGCGATGCAGGACGAAGGCGCCAAGTCCCACTTCGCCATCGTCCATCTGCCAGTCTTCGACGCCATCCACGATGTCGAACGACCGGCCGCCCACGCCCACCCCCAGCTTGCGGCCCAGTTGCAGTTCGCTGGTGGCGTCGTGTCCCAGCGTGCCGCGGTCCCACTGCATCGGACCAGCCGTGCGCACCACGCCGAAGGCGTCGAGCGTGAACCGCCCCCACGCGGTCACCTGGTGGATGCGCGGCCCCGCGAGGATCGGCAGTCCTTCCACGCGATTGTAGGTATGTGCGCTCGTGAAGGTGAGGTCCTTCCACGAGCGATCATCGCTGCGCACGGGCCGCCGCCGCGGCCGGCGCTTCCACCACGCCTCGTCGTACGCCGGCTCTTCGTCGGCCACCAGTTGCGCGTCGGCCAGGTGATACCGCATCAACTCGGCCTGTCGCATGAGCTCGCCGCCCACCGACGCGCTCTCGCGACCCGACACCGTGCCGCCCACGACGATGAGGTCGCGGCCAATGGACGCGCCGGGCGCCAAGCGCACGTCCGCGTTGATGGCCACCAGCGAACCCGTGATCCTGCCGACGACCGTCACCGGGCCATTCAGCACGGCGACGTCGCCGTCTATGGTGCGACCCGCCACGACCTCGAGCACGCCCGTCACGCGCAGGGTGCGAGCGCCATTGTACGTGGTGACTGCGGTCGCCACCACCGAACCACTGCGGCCTTCGCGCGGCTGCTGCCCAAAGGCCGGCGCCCCAAGAACAAGGGAGCCAAGGAGGATCGCGGTCAGTTGCCAGGTGCGTGCCATGAGACATTCCTCGTGAACTGGAGACACTCGCACCTCTGCAGGACGCGTGCCGCGAAGCTCGCGCGCAGGCAAGCCCCGCTGCGGCAGGCACTTGCCCTGCAGTCGGCACACGAGGGCGGCGCGGAAGTCGCGGGAAGTGGTCACGGGGCGTGTCGTTCCGTCACTCGCCGGCCTCGGCCTGGAGCCCGAGTCGCCGCATGCGGCGATACAGGTTGGGGCGGTCGGTGCGCAGCCGGCGCGCGGCGTTCGCCACGACCCCATTGGCCGCCGAGAGGGCGCGCGTGATGAGCAACTTCTCGTACTCATCCAGGGCGTCGCTCAGCGTCAGCTCAGGTTGCACGAGGTCGGGAAGCTGCGGCGCGCTCACTGAGACGAGCGGCAGCACGCCCTGCACTTCGGAGGCGCCAATCGGCTGCCCCGCGAACAGGATGCCGAGTCGCTCGACGATGTTCGCCAACTCTCGAACATTGCCGGGCCAGCGGTAGCGCGCCAGGGCGCCCACGCCTTCGTCTGTCCATCGTGGCGCCGGCTGTGCGGAACGGCGGCGCAGGAGCGCCGCAAAATGACGCGCCAGCGCGGGGACGTCGTCCGGCCGCTCGCGGAGCGGCGGCACGGGAAAGGGAATGACGTTGAGGCGGAAGAACAGGTCTTCGCGAAACTGTCCCTCGTGCACGGCGCGCTCGAGGTCGTGATTGGTCGCCGCGAGAATGCGCACGTCAATCTTGATGGGGCGTCCTCCCCCCACGCGTTCGATCTCGCGCGCCTCGATGGCCCGCAGCAGCTTGGCCTGGGCCTCGGGCCCCAGGTCGCCCACCTCATCGAGCAGCAGCGTCCCCGTGTGCGCCAGTTCAAAGCGGCCCAGCCGGCGCTCCGTGGCGCCGGTGAAGGCGCCGCGTTCGTGGCCGAACATCTCGCTTTCCACGAGGTCCCTCGGGATCGCGGCGCAGTTCACCCGCACGAACGGCTTTTCGCGTCGCGAGCTTGCCGCGTGAATCGCCGCGGCCACCAACTCCTTGCCGGTGCCCGACTCGCCGGTGATCAGTACGCGAGCCTCGGTGGGGGCCACCCGCGCAATCAGCTCGCGCACCGTGCGCATGGCCGGGCTGTCGCCCACGAGCTCTCCGGCCAGGCCGAGGTCGGCGCGCAGCGCGCTCCGTTCGCGCCGCGTCATCCGCAGTTCGAGCGCCCCGGCCAGCGCCAGCAGCACGCCCTCGGGCGTCAGCGGCTTCTCGAGAAAGTTCACCGCGCCGAGTCGCGTGGCCTTCACCGCGTCGGCGAGGCCCGCGCGGCCGCTCATCATCACGACGGGCAGCTCGGGAAAGCGCTCGCGCAGCTGTTCGAGCGTCGCCATGCCGTCCAGCGTGCCCGGCATCATCAGGTCGAGGAGCACGAGGTCCGGTTCCCACTCCATCGCGCGCGCGAGCCCCGACTGCCCGTCACTGGCGTCGCGCACTTCGAAACCTTCGCTCTCGAGCAGCGCGCCCACCATCCGGCGGATGTTGGGCTCGTCGTCGATGATCAGGACGGACGGCATCTACGGTCTCACGGCTCTGACGCCGGAAGCTTGGCGGCAGGCTTCTCGGCCAGCAGCTTCGTCACGAACCGCTGGCCTTCGGAGACGCGTTCCACTTCCACGGCGATCGATTCCACGGCGCGCTCGATGCGGTCGAGGCGCTCCTCGACGTCGCGCAGCGGCAGCTGCAGCGGCGCCCCCTTGTTTTCGAGCCGCCGGGCCCAGGCGCGGATCAGCGGATAGAACATACCGGTCATCGTGCCGAAGATGATCGCCACGACGGCGACCTCACCGCCGCTCTGCGCCTGGTAGATCACCTCGTGCGGGGCGAGGGGAGGCAGCGGAGGAATGACTTGCAGGAGTGCGAGCATCGGCGTCACAGGGTGGATTCCGTCGAGGAAGAGTTCGGCACCGGCGGCGCCGATCGTTCGGAGAGCAGCTTCGTCGTGAATCGCTGGCCTTCGGAAATGCGCTCGACCTCGATGGAGATCGACTCCACCGCCGCTTCGATGCGCGCCAGCCGGTCGTCGGCGCGCGCATCGCCGCCGGGCAGCGCCTGGCGCTCCGCGCGCCGAACGATGGCGCGCACCAGCGGAATCCCCAGCACCAGTGCCACCACGCTGAAGAAGAACGCAATCGGAACCAGCACTTCAGGACCATTCATGGTGTACCCGCCTCTTCAGGTGCGTGCACGGCCGGAAAGACCATGCGAATTTCCGTTCCCTCTGCCGGCGCGCTCTCCGCCTCCACGCGGCCACCGTGCGCCAGCACGGTTTGCTTCACGATCGCCAGCCCCAGGCCGGTGCCTGCCGTCTTGTCCGAAACATACGGGTCCCAGATGCGCGGGAGTCGGTCGGCGGGAATGCCGCAGCCGTGGTCGCGCACCGACACCACGACGTCTGCGCCGCGGTGGGCCACGGTGACGTCCAATTGCCCGCTGGTGCCGCACGCCTCCACGGCATTGATCAGCACATTGGCGAAGGCCCGGTGCAGCGCGTCGTGCTGTCCCCGTACGAGCGGCAGCCGCTCCGCGGTTTCGATGCGCAGCACCATCGACTCCGGCACGGTCGAGCGCGAGACGTCGCGCACGAGGTCGCCAAGGTCCAGCGCCGCCATCGGTCCCTCGGGCAGCCGTCCAAACTGGCCGAAGCTGCGCGCCATCGCTTCCAGGCGCTCGCTCTCCGTGGAGAGCACGTCCAGTGTCTCCTTGAGCTCCGGCGCCGCGTCGCGCCGGAGGCGTGCGATGGCAAAGCGAATGGGCGTCAATGGGTTCTTCAGTTCGTGCGCGACCTGCCGCGCAGACTCCCGGAACGCCTCGAGCCGCTCGGCGGCAATCGCCGTCTCGCGTCCGCGCTCGAGGTCCAGGGCCATGGCCCGCATCCGGTCGCGAAGCAGCGCAAACTCCGGAGCGCCGCGTCGCTCGACGGCCGCGGGCAGCGGCTCACCACGGCTGATGAGCGCCGTCCAACCGATCAGTTCCATCAGCGGGCGGCTGAGCTGGCGGCTGAGATGCCCCGCGATGCGCGACGCGAGGTACGTCAGCAGGGCCAGCAGGAAAAGCCCGATGACCAGCAGCGCCGGTCCTGTCCGGCGCGTCAGGTACTCAAAGCGCCGCGCCTGGGTCACCGAACTCGCCAGTTCCTGCTCGTGCCGCGCCAGCGCGGCGGAGGCCGCACTCGTACCGGGTGCCGTGCGAACCAACCGCATGGCCCTCGTCCCGGACGCCGCCACGCTGTCCCACGCCGCCGCGCCACTCATCAGGGGCAGCACGCGACTCGTCGCTCCCCCCCACGCGACCGTCAACACGATTGACGGCACGAAGGCGAAGAGCGCGAGAATGAGAAACAGCCGTGACCGGAATCCGAGTCGCACGTTGGTGGGTACGGGGCAGGGTGCAGGGGAGTTTCGTTACGACACGCCGAAGGAAACTTGTCACCCGTACGGGGTTACGGCCACAAAGACCCGAGGTACGGGTGCCATTCGGGGCCCGCATGCGCTATATTTTCTGACCAGAGGTCCCGG
>CAYHCW010000006.1:0-20781 GCA_964355025.1 uncultured Gemmatimonas sp.
CCGGGCGTCGGCTCGGCGCGACGCAGCACGTCCGAGAGCATGATGCCGCGCCACGGGATGACCATCGACCAGGCCTCGACGCACCGGTGACGGTAGATGCGATCTTCCACCTTGCCGGCCTTCAGGAAGTCATCCAATCCGTAGTCGCCGGGCTTCTTCACCATGCCGTCGACCTTCACGGTCCACGGACGCGGCTTGAAGTTCCTCGCCAGCTCGATGGGCTCGTCCTTGGACGTCCCGAACTCATAGAAATTGTTGTAGCTGGTCACGTCCTCCCACGGCGTCGGCTTGTCGTCGGGTTGCAGGCCGTAGGGCTTCCCCAGCGGTTGCTGGGCGCTGGCAGGGCGCGCCAGCAGGGCGCCGGCGCCGGCAATGGCGCCCACGGTAAGACCGGCGGCGGCGAGCCACTCGCGCCGGTTCATGTACAGCGATTCGGGCGTGATCTCCGACGAGGGGAGATCGGCGGACGTCAGGGGGCGTATGAGCATGGCAGATAAGGTAGTGTCAGGAGACGTACCGGCGAGAGCGCGCTTCGGTTCCCGGGACCGGGCTGACGGCCCCGCGGCCGGCGCGTAACTTCAGGGTCTGATGACGCTCGCCGACGCCGCCACCGACGCCTTCCTGGGCAATTCGCCCGACCGCTGGCTGCAGGCCATCGCCGCCGCTGGAGGCGGGGTGGCCCTGCTCTGGGCGCTGCGCGTGTTCACCGAGCGGCGGCTGGCCCGCCTCGCCGAGCAGACCGACACCGCGGCCGACGATTTCGCCGTGGAGCTGGTGCGCGGCATTCGCACCTCGCTCTTCGTCTTCGTCGCCATCGTCGGCATCGACGCCTTTATCGTCTTTCCGCAGCCGGCCGGCGAGGCGATCCGGATCGTCAAGATCCTCGCGCTCGTCATGCAGGGCTTCAGCTGGACGAGCGTCATCGTCACGTTCTGGCTTGGGCAATGGGCACGCAACAATCCGGCCCAGAGCGATCGCACCACACTGGCGGCACTCGGCCTCGGCGTGCGTTTTGCCCTCTGGACCTTGCTCGTTCTGCTGGCGCTGCAGAACTACGGCGTCAACGTCACGACGCTCATCACCGGCCTGGGCGTGGGCGGCATCGCCATTGCCCTCGCGCTGCAGAACATCCTCGGTGACTTGTTCGCCGCCCTGTCCATTGTCCTCGACAAACCCTTCGTCGTGGGCGACTACATTGCCGTGGACACGGTGGAGGGCGTGGTCGAGAAGGTCGGCCTGAAGACCACGCGCGTGCGCAGCGCCAACGGCGAGCAGGTGATCTTCTCCAATGCCGACCTCCTGCGCAGCCGCATTCGCAACCTGGCGCGCCGTGACGGACGCCGCTATGTGCTGCACACGACCGTGGCGCTCACGACCGATGCCGCGCTGCTCGCCGGAATTCCCGGGATCTTCCGTCAGGCCACTGAGGGCCAGCCGCACGTCACGTGGCAGCGCTCGCACCTTATCGGCACGACGCCCGCCGGCCACGAGTTCGAGACGGCGTTCTACGTGAATCACGCCGACTGGCTGCTGGCGCTCGATGCACGGCAGGCCGTCCTGCTGGCCGTCTACTCGGCGTTCCAGCGCGACGGCATCGCCCTGGCGTCGGGCACGGCAGTCGTCACCGCAGTGCGAGGCACCGCATGAGCGCGCTGCCGGTGGTCCGCATCGGCGAAGGCGCCACGTCTCCGTTCCGCACGCTGCGCGAGATCTGGAACTACC
Organism: uncultured Gemmatimonas sp.; assembly: GCA_964355025.1. GTDB lineage: Bacteria > Gemmatimonadota > Gemmatimonadetes > Gemmatimonadales > Gemmatimonadaceae > PNKL01. Next base: position 1,723 of record CAYHCW010000006.1, read on the forward strand.
GCGACCTCTTCAGCGCGCTCGGCGTGCGCGACCTGCGCCTGCGCTACCGCCAGACCGCGCTCGGCGTGGCCTGGGTGGTGCTGCAGCCGCTGGCGGCAGCCGGCATCTTCGCATTCGTGTTCGGCACCATCGCCAAGGTGCCCACCGACGGGCAGCCGTACCTGCTGTTTTCGCTCGCCGCGCTCACCGGCTGGAACTTCTTCTCCGCCGTGCTGACCCGCGCCAGTGCGAGCCTCATCCAGAACCCCCAGCTCATCACGCGCGTCTATTTCCCGCGGCTCATCCTGCCGCTGGCCGTGGTGCCGGCGGCGCTGGTGGACCTGCTCGTCACGGTCATCGTGTTCGTCGGCATCGCCGCCACGCAGGGGCGGACGCCTGCGCTCGCATTCCTTGCGCTGCCGCTGGTGATCCTTCTGCTCGGCCTGTTGGCACTCGGGGCCGGCTTTGCCGCCGCCGCCCTCGCCGTGCGGTACCGCGACGTCCAGTACCTGCTGCCGGTCGCCATCCAGCTCGCGCTGTATGCCAGCCCCGTCGCCTACTCGGCGATGGCGGTTCCTGACCGCTGGGCGCCGCTCTACTACGCCAACCCGCTCGCCGCGCCGCTCGAACTGATGCGTTGGTCGCTGCTCGGCACGCCGGCACCGAGCTTCAATCATCTTGGCTACAGCGTGGCGGCCGCCCTCGGGCTCTGCCTCGTGGGCGCGTGGGTCTTTCGTCACATCGAGCGGAGCTTCGCCGATGAAATCTGACGCTGGCTCGGCCATCGCCGTCCACGCCGAGGGACTCGGCAAGTCGTATCGCATCGGACGTGGGCCGCGGGCGTCGACGCTCGCCGAACGGCTGGCGAACGTGGTGCGGCATCCGTTCGCCGGCAGCGCCGCGGAATTGTTCTGGGCGCTGCGCGACGCGAGCTTCGAGATCCCGCGCGGCCAGGCCGTGGGCATCATTGGGCGCAACGGCGCGGGCAAGAGCACGCTGCTGAAGCTCCTGAGCCGCATCACCACACCCACCACCGGCTGGGCCGAACTGCACGGACGCGTCGGCTCGCTCATCGAGGTCGGCACCGGCTTTCATCCAGAACTCACCGGGCGCGAGAACGTCTACCTGAACGGCGCCATCCTCGGCATGCGCAAGCACGAGGTGGCCCGCCGGTTCGACGAGATCGTCGCCTTCGCCGGCATCGAGCAATTCCTCGACACGCCGGTGAAACGCTACAGCAGCGGCATGTACATGCGCCTCGCCTTCGCCGTGGCGGCGCACCTCGACGCCGAAATCCTGGTGATCGACGAAGTGCTGGCGGTGGGAGACCTCGAGTTCCAGCGCAAGTGTCTGGGCAAGATGAGCGAGGTGGCCGGCGCCGGCCGCACCGTGCTGTTCGTGAGCCATTCCCTGCACGCCATTTCCACGCTGACCACGCGCACGATGGTGCTGGAGCGTGGCGGCATCGCCTTCGACGGCAGCACCACGGATGCGCTCGCGTTTTATCGTGGCCTGCAGGCGGCCGGCGCCGAGTCGCCGCACGCGTACCGCGCACCAGCGGGCAAGACCGGCGTGCACCTGATGCGCGGCACGGTGGCGACGTCCATATCGGACGGCCTGCATCGCCACGGCGATCCGTTCGCGCTCGAGTTCGAACTTGATGTTCCCGTGCCGGTGAGCCAGCTCTGCTTCTCCGTGCACATCATGGACGAGACCGACCGTGCGGTGAACCATTTCTGGATCTACGGCGATGGTCCCGTGTTCCGGAACAGCACCGGCCAGTTTACCGTGCGCATCGATGTGCCGAAGTACCGTCTCGTGCTTGGCCGCTACACGGTGACCGTCTGGGTGACCGACCGCGCAACGCACACCATCTTCGAGCACCTCACGAACCTGTGCCCGTTCGAGATCACGATGGACGGGCTCGCGCGCGCGGACTACGACTGGAGTCCTGATTACATGGTGTACGCCGAGGACTATTCGTACGACGTGCGGCGGAGCCCGGCGCCCGCTGGCGCAAGTCTGCCCGTCGATCACCGCTGAGCGCCGTGGAACCGCCACCGTCCATGCTTCGCCGTCTCGCCGACCGCGCCTTCGAACACCCCCTCGTGTACCGGACGCTGCAGGCACCGTTTCACGAGCGAAAGCTCGCGCCGGTCCTCCGGCGGCTGCACGGACATCCGGAGATGCGCGTACTCGACGTCGGCTGCGGCCCCGGCACCAACGCCGCGCATTTTCGCGCGATGCACTATACCGGTGTTGACATCAATCCCGACTACATCACCAGCGCGCAGCGCCGATTTCCGGGCCGCTTTCTCGTCGGAGACGTCACCGATCCCAGCGTGCTGCCGGCGGAACAGTTCGACTGCGTCCTCCTGAATTCGCTGATGCACCACCTCGACGATGCGTCGGTCGACGGACTGCTCGGGCGGCTGGGCCGCTTTCTGGCCCCGGGTGGCGCCATCCACGTGCTCGACCTCGTGCTGCCCGAACACTGGTGCCCCGCGCGTGTGCTGGCGCGTCTCGATCGCGGCCGCCATGCCCGCCCGATCGCCCAGTGGAAGGCGCACTTCGAGCGCGCCATGCACATTGAGACGCTGGAGCAGTACCCGCTGGGCCTTCCAGGCATTCCTCTCTGGCACATGGTCTACTGCGCAGGACGGTCCCGATGACGACGAATCGCCGCATCAGCCTTGCCATCCCCGTGTTCAACGAGGAGGCCGTGCTTCCTGAGTTGCTCGAGCGGGTGGGACGCGTGCTCGCGGCGGTGCCCGGCGGGCCGCACGAGGTGGTGTTCGTGAACGACGGCAGCCGGGACCGGTCGCAGGAAATGCTCGAGGCGGCGGCCGCCGCCGACCCGCGACTCGTGGTCGTGAAATTCTCGCGCAACTTCGGCCACCAGGCGGCGTTGTCCGCGGCGCTCGATCACGTCACCGGCGACGTCGTGCTCACGATGGACGCCGACCTGCAGGACACGCCCGAGGCGCTCCCCGCGCTGCTCGCGCGCCTCGACGAGGGGTACGACGTGGTGGTGGTGCGACGCGTGGAACGCAAGGAGTCGTGGTGGCTGCGAGCCAGCTATCACGTGGCGTATCGACTGATTGCGAAGATGTCGGACGTGCCGATGCCCGTGGATGCCGGCGACTTCGCCCTCATGTCGCGTCGCGTCGTCGATGCCCTCACGGCACTCCCCGAGCGCGAACGCTACCTGCGCGGCCTGCGGACCTGGGTCGGCTTTCGCCAGACCACCATCGAGGTGCCGCGCGCCGCGCGTGCCGCCGGCGAAACCAAGTACTCCATTGCCAAGCTCGTGCAACTCGCGCTCGACGGTGCCTTCTCGTTTTCCATCGTGCCGCTGCGCATCAGCGCCGCGGTTGGGTTTGCCGCCTTCCTCGCCGCGTTCCTCTACAGCGCCTATGCCGTCTACGCCAAGGTGGTGCTCGACCAATCACCGCAGGGCTTCACGGCGCTCATCGTCGCCGGCACCTTTCTCGCCGGCATCCTGCTCATCGCCATCTGGATCATCGGCGAGTACGTGGGCCGCATTTACGAAGAGGTGAAGCGCCGCCCGGTGTACGTGGTCGACTCCATCACCGATTCGCGCGGACGGCGCGCGCCGCGCTGATGGACACCGGGTACCTTGGCGCCTATCGCGACCTGTACCTGAGGCATTGGTGGTGGCGCGCGCGCGAGGCGCTGCTGACGCGTGAAATCGAAAGGCTGGCCGCGTCAGGCCCGATGGGCCCCATCCTCGACGTTGGCTGTGGCGATGGGCTGTTCTTTCCCGTGCTGCAGCGCTTCGGCGACCCGGTGGGCATTGAACCGGCCGCCGCAATGCTCACCCCCGACGGGCAGTGGCGGCATCGCATTCACGCCGAACCGCTCGACGCGACGTATCAACCGGCGCACCGCTTCGGCCTCGTGCTCGCCCTCGACGTCATCGAACACCTCGACGATCCCGACGCCTTCATGGAGCACGTCCGGCGAGTGATGGCGCCTGGCGCGTGGTTCATCGCCACCGTGCCGGCCTTTCGCGCGTTGTGGACCGCGCACGACGACCTCAACGAGCACGTCACACGCTACCGGCGCGGCGAGTTTGCGTCGCTCGTGGCGTCGCACGGCCTCGAGGTCGTCCACGCGCGGTACTTCTTCGTGCTGCTGGCCGTCGCCAAGCTGCTCGTGCGCGGGCTGGAGATGGTCCACCGGCCGCCACCGCGGCCGCCGGGCGTGCCGTTCGCGCCCGTCAACGCGGCACTTGAATTCGCCTGCCGTGCCGAGCAGGCCGTGCTGGGGCGGCATGCCCCGTGGTTTGGGAGTTCGCTGCTGCTCGTCGCGCGCGCGCCGGCCTGATTGCGTCAGCGCAGCGCGTCGCCGCGCCATCGAACCTCGACGAAGCGCCGGACGACCCGGCCATCGAGGACGTAGCGCCCGAACTGTCGGCTCTCGGAAAATTCGCCCCGCAGGGCCCGCACCTGGCGCGTGGTAAGCGAATCATTCATGCCGAACTGGTTCAGCAGGATCACCGTCTGCACTCCCGAGCGGGCCAGCATCGGCAGGACCACGCGCGGGTCCTTCGCCGCGGAGTCGGCGAGCACGTCGTAGATGACGCGCGACGCGCTCGGGCGATCCAGCAGGAACGCGTACTCCGGCGCATCGCCCACCACGTGAATGGGGCCAGCGGGCCGTTCCGCTACGACACGCGCCACGCCGGAGAACTGCACGCTGTCCTGCGGGCTCACCCACAGTCCCCCGCGTGCCATCGCCAGCCGCGCCCACTGATCAGGCTCCGGCTTCTCCGCCGACGTCGCCGGGTGACGAAAGCCGGCCACTACGAGAAACGCGCCGGCAAAGATCACCGCCGGCGACGCCTTGGCGTTGCGATGCGCCAGCAGCGCCACGAGCGCAAGCACGGTAATCGGCGTGGCATACAGCGCGTACGACAGGGACGCCCAGGGCACCTGCAGCAGTTGTGCGGTGGCCGCGCAGGTCACCAGCAGGAACACGAGCGAGCCATACGGCCCCGGCTCCTCTTCGCTCCGGACGCTTCCCCACAGGGCGACGCACGGCAGCAGCACCGGCAGGCCACGCACCATCAGCGCCACCGATGAGGCGGCAAACTGGTCGCGAAGGGCGAGCGCGGCAGCCAGCACTCCGAGCGTCACGGCGAGCGCGGCCACCCCGCGAGTCCGCGCCGGTGTGCTGTACCGCACGCCAAGCGCGAGCGCCAACGGCGCGAGCATCATTCCTGCCGATGCCACGCGTCCCGGCGGAGGCGACCCGATCAGCGACAAGCGCGCGGCTGGCCGCACCAATACCCCGACGATCAGGTCGCCCACGGCACCGTTCGCCACGAACACGAGCAGGAAGGGCACGAGTGGCACCGCCACGCCGACAGCCAACGGAACCAGCAGCGCGACGAGTGCTCGCAGGCCCGCCTTGGCCTTCACACCGGTGGTGTGCGCACTCCAACCGAGCCAGAGGACGGTCGCGGCAATCGGCAGGACAAAGAGGTACAGCGCGGAGCCGTGGATTTCGCGAGGCAGTCCCAGCACCAGGCGCACGACCATCAGCACGAACACGCCACCCGCGCCGGCCACCAGCACGGCATACCCCCGCCCTCGAGCGCGCGTGGGCACCTGACGCGCCGCGTGCGATACGTGCGCCGCACACCAGAGCAGCATCGCCGCCAGCAGATACAGCCCGGTGATCTTGAAGGCGATCGCCACGCCGACGAACACGCCGGCCAGCACCAGGTAGCGCCGCCGCCCACACTCCACAAAGCGCGTCACTCCCCACGCGGCAAAGAGCGCGAGCGGCGCGTAGTACCAGTTGAGCAGGGGATAGTGCCACGCGTACAGCGACCAGACACCCCACGCCAGCGTAGCCACACCCGCGACGGTCGGCGACACGAACCGCCGCGCCAATCGAAACCCGCAGGCAAGGCTCACCAGCCACACCACGAAAATCGGGATGCGCAGCATGCGCAGCGACGTGCCGAACAGTCCGAAGATCCCCGCCTGCAGGAACGACCAGCCGCCCGTCCACGGATCATCGAAGTCCCGATGCGGCAGCTGCCCCTGCAGCACCCGATCAGCCACCTGCGCCATGGCGCCATCGTCCCACGGATACCACCCGCGAAACAGCTCAGGCCACACCAGCGCGGCCGAGATGCCGAGCACCGCCACCAATACTGCCGCGTCGGCGCGCGTCCAGGGGGGAGGCGCCGCCGTACCCGGTGCAGGCGTTCCGGCGCGCGGGATGTCGTCCATGCGCCCGATCACTCGATCGTCTTGTGAAACCGCCGCACGCTCACGGCCACGAGCAACGTCGCCATGAAGGCGAGCGTCGCCACCTCGCGCCACAATTCGGCGAGCCCCGAGCCCTTCAGCAGGATCCCGCGCAGCACCTTGAGGAAGTACGTCAGCGGCAGCGCCAACCCGATCCAGCGCGCCAGGTCGGGCATCGCCTCGCGCGGAAACATGTATCCCGACAGCAGGATGTTGGGGAGCATGAAGAAGAAGCTCATCTGCATCGCCTGCGCCTGGTTGCGCGCCACGGTCGAGACGAGCAGCCCGACCCCCAGGCTCGCCGCGATGAACGTGCTCGACAGCGCGTACAGCAGCGGAATGCTCCCGACCAGCGGCACGTCGAAGATGGCCCACGCCAGCAATAACACGACGGTCATCTGCAGGTAGCCGACGAGGACGAAGGGCACCAGCTTGCCCATCATCAGGCTGGTCTTGCCGATCGGGGTCACGATCAGCTGCTCGAGCGTGCCGCGCTCCCGCTCGCGCACAATCGCCCCGCTCGTGATGATCGTCATCGTCACGGTCAGCAGCACGCCGACGATGCCGGGCACGATGAACACCGCGCTGCGCCCCGCCGGATTGTACCAGGGCCGCACCGTCATCTCCAGCGGCAGCCGCAGCCGCCCGCGCTCCGCGAGGATCTCCTGCGCCCGCATTGCGGCCGCCAGCTGGGCCCCGCTCATCGCCGCCTGCGACGACGTCGGGTCGGCCGCGTCCACGATGAACTGCGCCCGGGCCGTCTCGCCGCGCTTGATCAGGCGCTCATAGTCGGGCGGGATCACCAGCACCGCCTTGGCCCGCCCCGTGCGGATGGCCAGCTGGATTTCACCGCGACTCTGCACCACGCCGGCGTAGTCGAACGTGCCGGTGTTCACGATGGCCGACGTCAGCGCGCGACTCTCCACCGTGCGCGATTCGTCGAGCACCATCATGGGCTGGTGCCGCACGTCCGTCTGGATGGCATAGCCGAACAACAGCAGCTGCATCGCCGGGACAACCGTCACGAACACGAATGTCAGCCGGTCGCGGCGCATCTGGATGAACTCCTTCCAGAGCATCGGCCAGAAGCGGGACAGGCGAAAACGCTGCACCAGCGTCATACCTGCACCCCCTCGTCCCGCCGCTGCAGTTCGATGAACACATCTTCGATGTTCGCCTGACCGAACTGCTGCGTGACTTCCGCCGGCGTTCCCAACGCGATCAGGTGCCCGCGCGACAGGAACGCCAGCCGTTCGCACCGCTCGGCCTCGTCCATGTAGTGCGTCGTCACCAGGATCGTCGTCCCCCGCTTCGCCAGCCGGTAGATGATCTGCCAGAATGTGCGCCGCGCCGCCGGATCCACGCCGGCGGTCGGTTCATCGAGAAAGAGCATCTCCGGCCGGTGTGCCGTGGCGCAGGCCAGCGCGAGCCGCTGCTTCCAGCCGCCGCTCAGCGTCCCCGCCAGCTGCCCCATCCGCTCCGTGAAGCCGAGTTCCTCGAGATGCTCCTCCAGGCGCCGCGCGCGCTCGGCGCCATGCAGCCCGTACACGGTGGCGTAGAACCGCAGGTTCTCGCCGACCGTGAGGTCGTCGTACAAGCCGTAGCGCTGGCTCATGTAGCCAATGCGCGTGCGAATCAGCTCGGCGTCGGTGCGCACGTCGAGTCCCACCACCGTCGCCGTGCCGTCCGTGGGCTGCAGGAGGCCGCACAGCATGCGAATGGTCGTCGTCTTGCCCGACCCATTGGGTCCGAGCAGCCCGAAGACCTGCCCGCGCGGAATGGCGAGGTCAAGGCGGTCGACTGCCACCAGGGCCCCGAACGTCTTGCGCAGGCCGACGGTGCGGACCGCGACGTCCAGAGCGGGTGCCGTCACGGCGCCTTGGCCGGTACCGGCGCCTCGATGTGCACCGTGATTGGCAGCCCCGCCTTCAGCATGCCGGTGGTGTCGGCAAATTCCACCTTCACGCCGAACACCAGGTCGGCCCGCTCCTTTTCGGTGAGCGCCACGCGCGGCGTGAACTCGGCGTTCTGTTTGATGCTCGCAATCGTGCCATTGAACTCGCGGTCGGCAAAGGCGTCGAGCACGCCGTGCACCTTCTGCCCCACCTGCAGGCCTGGCAGCACCGACACCGACACGAAGACGCGCACCCACGGCCGTCGCGTGTCGGCCACCACCAGCGCCGCCTGCCCCGCACCTACCACTTCGCCCGGCTCGATGGCTCGCGTCACCACCATGCCGTCGATCGGCGCGCGCAGCACCAGGTCGAGCGCGGTCGCCGCAACCATCTGCTCGGCGGCCTGCGCTCCGTCCGATTCGGCGCGCGCCGCACGCAGGCGCTCGGCGCGCGTGCCGCGCTCCAGCAACTGCAGCTGCGCTCGCGCCGCGTCGAGCCGCGATGCCGCGCTGCGCGCTGCGGTCTGCACCGCGTCGAACTGCTGCTGGCTCACCACGCCGGACGCCGAGAGCGGGCGCAGTCGCTCCACTTCGCGCGCCAGGCGACCCGCGTCGGACTCGGCCGCGTCGCGCTCGGCTCGAGCGCGCTGCAACTCCTCGGCTCGCGGTCCGGCCACCAGTTCATCGACAGTGGCCTGCGCCGAGCGCGCGCGCGCCGCGCGCTGCCGGGCGTCGGCGCCGAGCGCCGGTTGCATCAGCATGGCCAGCGTGTCACCCGCGTGCACCCACTGCCCTTCGTTCACCAGCACACGCACCACGCGCGCGGACACCGTGGGGCCAACGTCGATGGTTACGTACTCCAGCGTGCCGGTCGCCTCGACCGATGTGCCCGGCGCGCCTCGGCACGCCACGGCAGCCAGGACCGCACTGAGAAGGAGTCGTCGACGCATGCGTGGAGTTTACGTGCCGCGTTTGCCCGGGGCCAGAGCGTTCCGTATCATTAGTGAAGCTATGAGTTCGCCGACCGACCCATCCCGATCCAGCTCCCCATCCATACTGTCCGAGCGCGTCATTGTCGTCGTGGACGACGATGACACCGTGCGGGCAATGACCAGCACGTATCTCCGGCGATCAGGCGCCACCGTGCACCACGCCGTGAATGGCTGTGACGCCCTGGTGCTGCTGCAGAGCCTCACCGCGTCGGGCACCTTCGTGCATGCCGTGCTGTGCGACCTGCGGATGCACGGCGGGTCGGGCATGGAGCTCCATCGGCACCTCTGCGAGCAGCTTCCGTCGCTGGCATCGCGAGTCGTCTTCTTCAGCGGGGATGTCGAGAGCGAGGACGTCCGCGCGTTCGTCGAACAATCCGCCGTGAACGTACTTGCCAAGCCCTACGCCCTCGCCGAACTCCGCCGACGCCTGGCGGAGCTCCCGCCGCCCCAGTGAGCTGAGTTGCAGCAGGTCCCCCCACCCCAAAGGAGAACACCATGTCCCAGAAGACTCAGAGCTTCGAAAGCCACACCGCCTGGTCGCCGTTATTCCACTTTGTCGCGACGCCGATCACCCTGCTGAACATCTTCGTCGCCGGACGGCATGCCTGGTATGTGGGTGGCCGCTACGCGTGGTGGAACGTCGTCTTTGCGTTCGGTGTCGCGTGCGGCATCTTCGTGGCGCGGTTGATGGTGCTTGCCGTCCAGGACCGGGTCATCCGCCTCGAGATGCGCCTGCGCCTGCGCGAGCTGCTGCCTGTGGCGCAGCACGGCGACATTCTCCGCCTGAGCGTGCGCCAGATGGTCGCGTTGCGATTTGCCGGCGACGCCGAACTGCCGGGCCTCGTGCAGCGCGTGCTGAAAGGTGAGCTCGTCGGCGACAAGGCCATCAAGGCGGCCATCAAGGACTGGCAGGCCGACTGGCAGCGCGCCTGAGCCGCGGCTAACGGCCCGAGAGGAGAGCGGCGTGCCAACTGTCGTTGGCGCGCCGCTCGAACTTTTCACGGTAGCTCGCCGCATCCACCACCGACAGGTCGAAGACGTGCGACTGGGCATCGACGGCGCCGGTGCGCGCGAGATGCGCGAAGTCGTCGCGCGAGAGGCCGTGCACAAACCCCGCCGCATCGCGGTAGAACACGAGCGAGCTGTCCAGCATGGTGGTGCCGATGCCGGCCTCGAGAGATTTCAGCGTCCGGAACAGTCCGTCGATCGAACAGCCGGACGCCCCTTCCAGCGACGTGTCGACGCCGATCGCGAGAAACCGCTCGTCACGCCAGTCGCGCGCGCAGGTGAGCGGCTGGCCGTGGGCCGCCCACGTCAGCAGGAAACCGTCCACCGCCGCGAGCAGCCGCGTTTCGTCGACCTCGTCAATGGGTGCGGCGGCTCCGAACAGCCACACACGGCTCTCAGGGGGCAGCGTGGCAAAAGGAATGACCGGCATGCGCTTGTCCGTCAGCAGGTGATCAGCAGGGTGAGGGGTGTAGTCTAACAACGACCCTGCACTCGGCGCGACCCACCCCAGACCCACCTCCGGACTCGCCCGCGTGCGCGTGAGATAGCATCTTCACCATCCCCCGCACAATTCCGTCCGCCCACACCCCCGCACCCCGCACCCCGCACCCCGCACCACGGCGTCCCCGCGGCACCCCCCCGAACGCCACACCCCCCCACGAGAGGAGCCCCCGCTCCTGTCGCGGGCGCCCCTCGGCACGGGCCTGACCGCGCTCGCGGTCGTCGCCGTCATCGCCGCGGTGTCCGGTGCGTCGGCGTCCCTGCACCGGCCGCTGTGGCTCGACGAGGTGGTCACGCAGTTGGTCGCTCACGCGCCGCGCGGCGTCCTGCACGCCATGCGAAGCGGCGTCGATTTCCAGCCACCCCCTCACTATTTCCTCGTCTGGCTGGCCGACACCCTGGCGGGCGCCGGCAGTCCCGTGTCGGCCAGGCTGCCATCGGTCATCGCGGCGGCGCTCACTGTGTTCCTCCTTGGCGCCACGCTGCGCATGCGACTGTCGCTTGCATCGTCGCTCGCCGGCGCGCTGGCGCTGGCCGCGCATCCACTCTTCATCGCGCAGGCCATCGAGGCACGCCCGTATGCGTTGTGGATCCTCGCCACCGTCCTCACCGCCGAGTGCCTGCGCGCGAGCCGCCGGGGCGTGACCTGGTTGGCAGGCGCCGCCGCCATGGCGCTCTGCGCCACGCACTACTTTGGCGTGCTGACGCTTGCCGCGGTGGCGCTTGGCGCCGCCGGTCACGCCAGGTTCGCCCGCCGCGCCTCGTGGGTGCTCACGCTCCGCTCGGCAGCGCCGCTCGCCGTCGGCGGCATCGCCCTGCTTGCCCTGCTTCCCTTGGCGCGCGCGCAGCTGGCCGCCACCGCCGGCCGCAGCTGGGTGTCGGCAGCCACCGCGGGCGATGTCGTCTACTTTCTCGGGTTCATCTGGGGCTGGCGCCCTGCCCTCGGTCTGCTCATTGCCGGTGCGCTCGTGCTGGCGGCGCGCCGGGTGCCCGTGCTTGCCTCGCGCCTTCCGCGCGCCGACGGCATGACGCTCGACGTCACCCTCGCGGCGCTGCTTGCCACGGCGGTGGTTCCACTGCTCGTGGTGCTGGTGACGCTCACCTACAAGCCGGTGCTCGTGTTGCGCTACACGGCGCCCGCGCTGCTGGCCGTGGCCACGCTCTGCGCGCTGGCCGTCGAGACGCTGCCGCGCCCCGTGCGATGGCTTCCCCTGCTGCTGCTCGGGCGCGCCGCCCTCTTCTCGTTCCAGTCGACGGCAACGGCGGCGCGCGACGAAAGCACGTACTTCACTGGCGAAATGCGCGCAGTCCGACAGCTCGCCGCGCTCGGCGTCGCCACCATCTCGCCGTTTCGCCACGACGCCTACCGGGCGAGCCGGCCGGCCGCCGGTACGCCGGCGGTGGCGTGGATGGAGCTTCCCGACTCGCTGCTCGAGCGCGCGGCCACCGCTGGCTCACCGTCGCTGTCGCGCAACCTGTTGTTGGTCGAGCGCGACTTCGGACGCGCCGTGCAGCGCGAGTTTGACTTTCCGGTGGTCGTCGGCGCCGTCGACGCGCGGCGCCGCGCGTCCGTGGCCCTGCTGCGCGATGCCTCCCAGTGGACCGCCGACACCCTGTGGTTCCCGGGGCGCGTGCCCTGTCCGGTGTCGGCGCGGCTCGTTGTCTTCTCCCCGCCGGCCACCGGGCCGTCGTGCGCCACGCTGCGGACAGCGCTTCAGGAGGCGCTCGGACGCCGGTAGTCGCCGCGCGAGAAGTACTTCTCGATCAGCGCATAGAGGATGATGTAGACATAGCGGCTCCCCATCTCCTTGATGAGGAACTTCGACTCGCCAGCCAGTCGCCCGTACCAGTTGGTCGGCACCACCGTCCACGAGTAGCCGCGCACGACCGCCTTGAGCGGCAGCTCGATGGTCAGGTTGAAGTGGTTCGAGAGCAATGGACGGCACCCATCGATCACCTCGCGCCGGTAGCACTTGAAGGCGTTGGTGAAGTCGTTGTATCGCTCGCGAAACACCAGACGAATGACGCGATTGGCGGCGCGGTTGAGCAGGAGCTTCTGCCACGGGTAGTTCCGTACGGCGGCCCCTTCGATGAACCGCGAGCCAAAGGCGCAGTCGTACCCTTCCTCGAGTTTTCGATAGTAGGTCACGATGTCGCGCGGGTCGTCCGAGGCATCGGCCATGACCACCACCACGGCATCGCCCGCGTACACATCGAGTCCGTGGCGCACGGCAAAGCCGTATCCGCCGGCTCCAGCATTCGTGGAGATCCGCAGCGCGGGGATGTCCACCATCTGGCGGAGCAGCACCGCCTCAGTGTCGTCGGTGCAGTGGTCGAGCACCACCAGGATCTCGTGCGGCACGTCGGCGCCCTTCAGCACGCCTTCGATGGCACCCACCGTGGCGACAATCGAACCGCCCTCGTTGTGAGCGGGAATCAGCACGGTCAGGAGCATGCGGCGAGCGGGCGCGGCCGGCGTGAGTGCCACGGGATCGGTCATGCGCCGAAGACCGGCGCCAGCAGTGCGGCGTTCGCCGTCATCCAGGTGTGCAGGTCCTCGAGCACACGGCGGGGGGAGTGCCTCGGCTGCCAGCCCAGGGTCGTCGTCAGCGCGCGCTGGTCGGTCAGGTAGACGCGCACGTCGCTGGGATGCGTGGTCGCATCCGACGACAGGGCAATCCGCGTCCCGGTGATTTCCTCGCACAACGCGGTCGTCTCGGCCAGCGACAGGCTGTTCGCCAGTCCACCCCCCGCGTTCCACGTGCGCCCCGCCACCGCCGGCCAGTTGGCCAGCTGCGCCAGCAGCAGGTCGCAGGCGTCGTCGATGTGCAGCACGTCGCGCACCTGTTTCCCCGCCCCGCCCCACCCTTGATAGCGCAGGCTACCGCCGAAGACGAACCGCGACATCCACAGCGAGAACACGCCCTGGTCCACCTTGCCCATCTGCCACGGCCCGGCGATCACGCCAAAGCGCGTGGTCACGTACTCCACGCCGAACGCCGCATACTCCTCGAGCAGCAGTTCCCCCGCCAGCTTGGTGGTGCCGTACAGCGTGCGCACGCCCCGCAGGGAGAACTCTTCGCTGATGCCCGCCGCCGACGCCCCGGCGGTGCCCGGCTGGTCGGTCAGCGCGAATCGCCAATCTGTCTCGACAACGGACAGCTGGTTCACGAGCGCGACGGGATACACGCGGCTCGTCGAGAGAAAGAGCACGCGCGCCTTGCGTTCCCGCGCCAGCTCCAGGCAGTTCACCAGCCCGCCAAGGTTGGCATCCACCACGTAGCGCGAGCCGCCGCCGTACCCCGCCATCACCGACGGCTCGGCGGCGCACTCGACAATCAGGTCGATGGCACGCCCGTCCAGTGCCAGCTCGTCGGCGCTGCGCACGTCGCCAAGCCGGAACTCGACGCCGGCGGCCTGGAGCCGCGGCACGTTGAGCTCGCTTCCGCGGCGCCGCAGGTTGTCGAACGCCACCACGTGCGCTCCCACGTCGTCCGCCGCGAGCCGCCGGGCAACGGACGACCCGACGAAGCCGGCGCCCCCCGTAACAAGCACGGTGGCGCCACGCAGCGAGCTGAGATCAGGGAGTGAAGACACCGACACCGTGGGGTACGTGGGCGAGGTTGGGCACGACTGTAATGTTGCCCCACATCATGCGGCGCACCACTGCCAAAGGACGCGAATCGGAATTCGGATGGCGGAATTGGAATGCGAAGGCGGAGAGCGAATCGGACCGCGGAAATGGAACAGCCGGTACCTCGACTGGGCTCCGGTCGTTCCGCATTCCGTTTCGAATTCAGTAATCGATTTCCAATTCCGAAATCCGAATTCCGATTCTCAGGGTTTCGGCAGCTGCAGCATCGGCACAGCCCCGCCCGTCACCGTCGGCAGCTTGCCGTCCCACTTCTTCGCCATCTCGTACTGCACCAGCGTCGGCGTGATGCTCGCCGCCAGCTTGCGGTTCGCCTCCGACTGCGCATTGGCAAGCGCCATGATCGCCTTGGCCTGGCCGGCGGCCTTGATGGAATCACCCTGCGCCTGGAACTGGTTCTTCTGCAGTTCGTTCTGCGACGTCAGGGCCTGCTGCTGCATCACGTTCTTCGTGTTGATGGCGTCGATCACCGTGCTCGGCGCGCGCAGCTCGTTGATGGTGAACTGGCGCACGACGAGGCCGTAGGGCGACAGGCGCAGTTCCAGCAGCTTCTGCACGCGCGCCGTCGCCTCGGCCTTCTTGGGGCCCATCACGTCGGCAATCGCCTCCTCGCCGGCGATCTCCTGCAGCGCCTGCCGGATGGCCTGCTTCACGTAGGTGTGCTGGATGACGGAGATGTCGGTGCGAAACGTCTGGTAGAGCTGCGGCACCTTGCGCGGGTCCAGCTCGAACGACATCGAGACATCGAGCGAGAGCGGCTGCCCTTCCTTGGAGTTCACGTTGATCTCGTCGTTGTTCTGCGAGCCCTCCGTCGACGCCCGCGTCAGTACCAGCGTCTGCATGAACGTCGGGTATTCCTCGATCGCCGTGAACACCGGATTGCGAATGTGCAGTCCCGGGCCGAGCGGCGTGGGATCCACGCCGCCGCCGGCGCGGTGGATGACGATGCCGATGTGCCCCGGACTGATGTAAGTGAACGACGTCGGGATCAGCACGAGCACGACGAAGAACACGCCGATGATCGTCAGCAGGCGGCGCAGCCGCGGTTGCGGGTTGAAGGACTCGAACCGCGAGCTAATCGAACTTTCCATCGAGCATCTCCTGATAGCAGGTGGGGCACATCGTGTCTCCGTCGCTCAGTCGAACGAGCGCATCCTCGCGCTGCGGCCCGTGCGTGGGACAGTTGCATGCCGCCAGTCGTTCGACGAGGCGGCGATTCCTGAGCTGACGCAATCGCACACCCAGCGGTGTGTAGTGCGACAGCAGGGCGAAAAAAAGAGCGCCGACCGCGGCCACGAGGGCGGCGAACAGGACGCTTTCGATGATGATGGCAAACATAGGGAAGTTGGCAATATACGGAATGACATGAACCGGTGTTTCATTACAAGCCATTATCAAGCCATCATTAGTACATTATTAGGCCATTTTCGTCATCCTGCGTCATTCGCGCGCATTTTCGCCTGTTTTTCAACTCCGCCGTGCCTTGGCCGCCAGCTCCCGTGTGACACGAAGCGCCGTGGGGGGCGCCGCCTGAGCACCCGCGCTCGTCAACCGTCCCGCGCTGCTGAAGATACGGCAGAGCGTTCTCCCTGCCGACGCGCTACTTTACTAGTCGCTCGCGTGAAGCGGGCTGCCATCCCGGGAGCATTCTCCGCATGCCGATCAGCTTTTCCGTCGCCGTCCAGCGTGCCGCCGCTCGCGCAGGAGCGGTCGCTGTCCTCGCGGTTCTTGCCGCAAGTGCCGTCTCGCCGCTCACTGCCCAAGGCGCGCGTGGTGAGGGTGTCGGTCCGGGTGGGACCTTTCCGTTTGTCTCGGCCTTCGTCGCAACCGGCGGCAGTCTCTCATTCACCGGGGACCTCAACGCCCGGCTCGACACGGCCGGGTACTTCGCCGTGTCCAACGACGCCATCTCGTACGGCGGCGGCGTGCGCGGCCGGTGGGGCCGCATGATCTTCGGCGGCGAGTTCGCGGCGACGGACTTTGGCGAGGAAGGCGATCCGGCCAAGGGCAAGACGTCGGCGCTCCGCAGCCGCTTTTACCTGTCGCAGGTCGGGTACTCCCTCTTTGCCGGACGTCATCTCAACGTCTACCCGATGCTCGGTATCGGTGCGGGCGCGATGTCACTGACGCTGTCGGACCGCAACGGTGGGGGCAAGCCGCCGGCTGGCGTCGACCCGACGTTCACTGACGTCGTGCTGCATCCGGACTACTCCTCGCTCCTGACCGCCAACTACCTGATGTTCGAGCCGGGCATCGGTGCGGACTGGCTGGTGCTGCGCTCGGTGGGCGACCGACTCGGCCTCACCATGGGCGCGCGCCTCGGCAAGTCCATGACGCCGAACCGGGCCGCCTGGAAGCTGGATGGCACCAAGGTCGTGGGCGGCCCCGATGTTGGCCCGGCCGGCTTCTTCGCTCGCCTCACATTCGGCATCGGCTGGCGGTAGGCGCCGCCGGCCGCGGCGCGCACCCTTTGGCGCACGACAGCGGGCTCAGCGCGCGGCGTCGCCAAGCAGGTCGAGCACCGCATCCCCGAACGCCGCGGCGTAGCGGTGCGCCGAGAAGTCGCGCGCGCGGCGCGCCGCACCGGCGGCACAGCGTGCCGCGAACGACGGATCGTCGAGGAACTGCAGCACCGCCTGCTCCAGGGCGCCGACGTCACCGAACGGTGCCAGCAGGCCGTTCACCCCCGGCGTGATGATCTCCGCTGGTCCACCGGCCGCGCCGGCAACGACCGGCTTGCCGAGCGCCATCGCCTCGATGACGACGATGCCAAACGGTTCGCGGTCGGACGCATGCACGATGACGTCCATCGCCTGCATCCAGCGGGGCACGTCGGCCTGGAACCCGGCGAAGGTCACGGCCGCATCGAGTCCCAGCCGGTGTACCTGCGCGCGCAACTCGGCCGGGTATCCGGGTTCGGGCTCGTGCGCGCCACCCACGATCACGACGTGCGCGTCCGGGTGCCGCGCGCACACGGCCGGGAGCGCATCGATGAGCACGTGCATGCCCTTCCAGCGCTGCAGGCGACCCACGATGCCGATGAGCACCCCACCGGGAAGCAGTCCGAGTGCGGCCCGTGCGGCCGCGGGTGACTCGGCGCGCGCGGCATCGAATCGCTCGAGTGAGGCGCCGGGGTACACGAGCCGCTGCGAACGATGCGGCCACAGGCGGGCCTGCGCCGCGGCGCCGTCGCGCGAGAGTACGAGGATGCCGCGAGCCGGCAGGAGCGTGGCCAGTCGGTCGAGCCAGTCGGGTTCGGGAAGCCCCACCTGGTACCACGCCGCCGGCACACCGGCGAGCCACGCGGCCGGGCCGGCCATCGTCTGCGACGCCACCATCCAGCCAAACAC
The DNA here is from genome assembly GCA_964355025.1 of uncultured Gemmatimonas sp. Taxonomy (GTDB): domain Bacteria; phylum Gemmatimonadota; class Gemmatimonadetes; order Gemmatimonadales; family Gemmatimonadaceae; genus PNKL01. Next base: position 19,386 of record CAYHCW010000006.1, read on the forward strand.
CATCGATACGTCGCGTTCGCGGGCCAGCCGCGCGATGGCGCGAATGACCGACCAGCGGCGGCCCAGCTGTCGCAGGCGTCCGACGGGGAAGAGGTGCGTCTCGTAGCCGAGCGCGCGGGCTTCGTTGACCATGGGGCCGTCGCGCGTGAAGACGACGATCCACTCGATGCGGCCGTCGCGCCCGTGCTGCAGCAGCTGGCGGAACATCATCTCGCCCCCGCCCAGCTGTTCGCCGAGCGGCATGACGAGCAGCACGCGCGGCACGCGCGGCGAGCACGGCGCAGCCGGCACGGTCATCGCTGCGCCTCACGTGCGACGATGGCGCGAAAGCGCGCCTCGAAGCCGGCGGCGGAGAACGAGTCGGCGTGCCGACGAATCGCGAGGGGGTCCCACGTTGCGGCTTCGGCGCGCCGTACGCCCGCGGCCAGCGCGTCCGCCGTCTTCGCGTTGAACAGCACGCCAGTGATGCCCTCCTGCACCGTCTCGAGTGCGCCGCCGGCGCCATACGCAATGACCGGGCGGCCGCTGGCGTTGGCTTCGAGCGGCGTGATGCCAAAGTCTTCCTCGCCGGGAAAGACCAGGGCGCGGCACTCACGCATGGCGTCGGCGACGCCGGCGTCGTCGACGCGCCCGCGAAACGTCACGGTGGGTCCCGCCAAGGCCTCGAGCGACGCGCGCGCCGGCCCGTCGCCGATGATCACGAGAGGAAGTCCAAGTTGCGTGAACGCCGTCACGGCCAGGTCGATGCGCTTGTAGTGTGCGAGGCGGGAGACCACCAGGTGATACCGGCCGGCGCCCGTGCCCACGGCGAAGCGCTCCGTCTCGATGGGGGGATGCAGCAGCTCGCTCGTCCGTCCCCAGCAGCGCTGCACACGTTCCTGCACCACCCGGGAGTTCACCACGATGTGCGTGGGGCGACGCGCCGTGCGCACGTCCCAGGCGCGCAGGCCGGCGATGGCCGGCGGCAGGGCCAGCCGCGCCAGCGCGCCAAAGTCCTCGCGCGCCACATAGCGTTCGTAGTCCCAGACCCAGCGCATCGGCGTGTGGCAGTAGCAGACATGCACGGCGCCGGGGTCGGCGCGCGCCGCCTTGGCCCAGGCGCTGCTGCTGCTCACCACGACGTCGTAGCCGCGCAGGTCGATGCCCTCGATGGCCAGCGGATACAGCGGCAGGTACGCGCGAAAGTGGCGCCTCCAGGCCGGCAGGTGCTGCATCCACGTCACCCGCAGGTCGGCGTCCCGCAGTGATGGCGGCATCGCCTCACGGTCGGAGATCGTCGTGAAGATGGGAGCGTCGGGCCATATGCGATGAAAGCTCTCGACCACGCGCTCGGCGCCTCCGGCCTGGTTCAGGTAGTCGTGGACGATGGCCACGCGCATCAGCCGGCCACCTCGTC
>CAYHCW010000007.1:0-14191 GCA_964355025.1 uncultured Gemmatimonas sp.
GTGCGGAGTCGCTGTGGGCCTCCCGGAGCGCGCTCGAGCGGAAGCTCGACGGCCTGCCTGCCGCGCCGTCGTTTGCCGCCGCGCTGACGCGTTCCGATGTGGCGGTGATCGCGGAACTGAAGCGACGGTCTCCCAGCAAGGGCGTACTGGATGCCTCGCTCGATGCGGCCATTCGCGCCGGAGAGTACGCGCGCGGCGGCGCCGCCGCGCTGTCGATCCTCACCGAGCCGTCGGAGTTTGCCGGGTCGCTCGACGACCTGGCCAGCGCGCGTGGCGCCGTCGCCGTGCCGCTGCTGCGCAAGGACTTCATCGTCGACGACATCCAGTTGCTCGAGGCGCGGGTCGCCGGCGCGAGCGCCGTGCTCCTGATCGCGCGGGCGCTGCCCTCCGACCGCCTGGTCGAGCTGGCCACGGCAGCGAAGGCACGTGGGCTCGATGTACTGGTCGAGGTGCGCGACGAACGCGAACTCGGGCACGCGCTCGGGATCGCGACGGCCGTGATTGGCGTCAACAACCGAAACCTCGAGACGCTGCAGCTCGACGACGGCGTCTCTGCGCGGCTGCTTCGGCTCATTCCGCCGGGCCGGATTGCCGTCTACGAAAGTGGTGTGCGCGACCTCGACGGCGTGCGTCGCGCCGCGGCGCTGGGCGCCGACGCGGTGCTTGTTGGATCGGCACTCTCGGTGGCGGGCGCGCCGGAGGCGGCGGCGCGCGCGCTGGTGGGCGTTCCGCGGAGCGCGCGTGGCTGACGTGAAGTTCTGCGGACTCACGCGAGGAGAAGATGCCGCGCTCGGCGCGTCCCTTGGGGCCGCGTATCTGGGGTCGGTCTTCGCCGGCGGGCCGCGCCAGCGCAGCGCCGCTGAGGCGCGGGCGTTGTTTGATGCCGCCGCGATTGGCGGAAACGCGCGGCGTGTGGGGGTATTCGGCACGCAGGCCGTCCCCGAGATCGTGGCGATTGCGCGAGAAGCCGGCCTGGACGTCGTGCAGCTGCACGCGGGGGCCGATGCCGGCCTGGTACGCGAGCTTCGCCGCCACTTTGCCGGCGAAGTGTGGCGCGTGCTTCGGGTGCGTGGCATGGCCCGGGCTGCCGAGTTGCGAACGGCCGCCGCAGACGTCGATGCCTTGGTGGTCGATGCGTTCGCGGAGGGTGCGCTGGGCGGCACGGGGGTGCCGGTCGATTGGGGAGCACTGGCGGCAGCGCTTGATCGCGCGGGGCGTCCGGCGCGGCTGGTGTTGGCGGGCGGCCTGCGACCGGATAATGTCGGCCGGGCGATTGCCCTGGTGTCGCCCGACGTAGTGGATGTCTCTTCCGGGGTCGAGACGGCCCCCGGACTCAAGGATCACGAGATGATGCGCGCCTTTGCCGTGGCGGCGGCGCGCGGGGGGCGGTGAGCATGTCGCGTCAGGCAGCGATCGACGGCCGATTCGGAGCTTTTGGTGGGCGGTATGTACCCGAGACGCTGGTGCCCGCGCTCGATGAGCTGCAACTGGCGCTGGAGTCCGCCCTGGCTGATCCGTCGTTTCACGCCGAGCTGAACGGGCTGCTGGAGCACTACGTCGGGCGCCCCTCCGCGCTCTGCGACGCGCCCCGCTTCTCCGAGCTCGTTGGCGCGCCGGTCTGGCTGAAACGCGAAGACCTCAACCACACCGGCGCGCACAAGATCAACAATGCGTTGCCGCAGGCGCTGCTCGCGCGCCGCATGGGAAAGCGCCGGATCGTCGCCGAGACCGGAGCGGGGCAGCACGGCGTGGCCACGGCCACGGTGTGTGCGCGCCTGGGCCTCGAGTGCGTGGTGTACATGGGCGAGGAGGACATGCGCCGGCAGGAACTCAACGTGTATCGCATGCGCCTCATGGGCGCCACCGTCGTGCCCGTCACGGCCGGTACGCGCACGCTCAAGGACGCCACCACCGAGGCCATTCGCGACTGGGTGACCACCTGCCCGACGAGCCACTACATCATCGGGTCCGTCGTCGGGCCCGCGCCGTACCCGCGCATGGTGCGCGACTTTCAGGCGGTCATCGGGCGTGAGGCGCGCGCCCAGATGCTGGAGCGCGCCGGTCGCCTGCCGCGTTCGGTCGTTGCCTGTGTCGGCGGCGGCTCCAACGCCATGGGCATCTTCCACGCCTTTGTGGCCGACGCGGCCGTCGAGCTCGTGGGCGTGGAGGCGGCGGGCCGGGGCCTCGACAGCGGCGAGCACTCGGCGAGCCTCACGCGCGGCACACCCGGCGTGCTGCACGGCGCGCTCAGCTACCTGCTGCAGGATGCGCACGGTCAGGTGCATCCCGCGCATTCCATCTCGGCCGGGCTCGATTACCCCGGCGTCGGACCCGAGCACTCATTCCTCAAGGATTCGGGGCGCGCGACTTATGTCTCGGTCACCGACGACGAGGCCCTGCGAGGCTTCGCGCTGTTGGGGCGCCTCGAGGGAATCATCCCGGCGCTCGAGACGGCGCATGCGGTGGCGTGGATCGCGGCGCAGCGCGGACGCTGGCGCGCCGACGAACCGGTGCTGCTCTGCGTGAGCGGCCGTGGCGACAAGGATGTGGCGCAGGTGAGCGCAATGCGTATCTTGGAAGGATGAGTGTGACGTCGGTGCCCGTTTCGGATGAGGGACCGGAAGGTCTCGAGCCGCCGTTCTCCCCGGCCCTGGTCGAGGAGATGCTGCGGCAGCTCGACAAGACCATACGGGCGCATATGCTGTACGCGCACAACCACAACAACCCGAGCTACGCGCGGTCGCTCGAGCAGGCGAAGGAGTCCTTCAGCCGGTTGTGGACCGAGACGGACGCGGTGACACTGCTGGTGAGCGATGTCGCCCTCGTCTGGTACGGCCGCGCGGTGTTCGAGGAACCGACCAAGGCGTCGGACTCGCTGCCCTGGATGCTCTTCAAGGATGGATTGCGCGAGCTGACGCTCCGGCAGGGCTTCGAGGAGCGGGAGCTCAGCGACTTCCTCGCGATCATCCCGAAGGTGCGTCGCGGGGGCCAGGCGAGCCAGGACGACATCCTCACGCTCTTCTGGGAAGCCGAGTTCACGACGCTGCAGTACCGCTACGTCGAGGTGTCGGACGAGCCGGGCGGCACGCTCGAGACGTCGCCGAACCCGGGCCTCTGGCCCAAGGGCAGTGGGGCGCCGGCCGAGGATCCGAGGCACGCGATCCTCGAAGCCCGGGCCGAGGTGGCGGGCGATGCCGCGGCCGGCGAGGGCACGGGCGACGGCGCGGCCGAGGACAGCCGGCGCTCGGGCATCGTGCGCATGGAGGATTTCGACAGCACGCTGTACTTCCTGGATCCCAAGGAAGTGGAGTACCTCCGCCAGGAGACCGCCCGCGAGTACGCCACCGACCTGCGGCGCGGCGTGCTCGACTCGCTGCTCGACATCTTCGAGTTCCAGCTCGATCCGCTCGTGCGCGCCGAGGTCCTGTCACACCTCGAGGCGCTGATGCTGCACCTGCTGTCGGCCGGGCAGTTTGCCAACGTGGCCTACCTGCTGCGCGAGGCCTCGCTCACGCTCGAGCGCGCGCGCGAGGTACAGCCCGAAACGAAGGCGCGGCTTGCGTCACTGGCGGCGCGCCTCAGCGAGCCGTCGGCGCTGGCGCAGTTGCTCGAGGCCATGGATGTCGCGCCCACGCTGCCGTCCCCCGCCGACCTCAACGAGCTGTTCGTCCAGCTGCATCCGTCGGCGCTCGCCACCATCTTCGCGTGGCTGCCGCGCACGCAGAACAACGGCCTGCGTCCGCTGCTCGAAGGCGCCGCGAGCCGCATTGCCGAGTCGGCCACCGGCGAGCTGGTGAAGCTGATCGCCGATCCGACCTTCGATGTCGCGCTGGAAGCCATCCGGCGCTGCGGCGCGCTGCGCACGGCCGCCGGCGTGCCGGCGATGGCCCGCGTGCTCGAGCACGGCGAGCGCGAGCTGCGACTGGCGGCGGTCTCGTCGCTCGGCGACATCGGGTCGCCGGGCGCGATGCAGGCGATGGAGCGCGCGTTGCAGGACGCCGATCGCGATGTGCGCGTGGTCGTGGCTCGCGCGCTGATGGCGCGCCAGCACCGCCCGGCGCTGGTCAAGGTTGAGGCGGTGGTGAAGGGCAAGGACATCCAGAAAGCCGATCGCACGGAACGCCTGGCGTTCTTTGAGCTGTACGGCACGCTGTGCGGGGATGCGGGAATTCCCTTTCTCGACGGCATCCTGAATGCCAGGGGCGGGCTTTTTGCCCGCAAGGAAGAGCCCGAACTGCGCGCGTGCGCCGCCGTGGCGCTCGGCCGCGTCGGGAGCGCGGCGGCCAAGGACGCGCTCCACCGCTCCGATGGCGACAAGGACGTCATCGTGCGGAACGCCGTCGGACGCGCATTGCGCGGAGGCGCCCAATGAGCACGCCCACGCCCCCGCGTGCATCGACCATGCGGGCCTCGGTGTCGATGCAGGCGATGAGCGAGGTGACCGGCGAGGCGTATGTCCGCGTGGCGAGCCGGGCGTTCATCCTCGCGTTCTACGGGACCATGCGGAACCTCCGCCTCTATCCCATCGAGAACGCCGTGGTCCAGCAGTCGCTGCAGGAGCTCTCGCTGATCACGGGCGACCTCATCGCCCGTGAGCGCGAATGTGAGTTCCGCGTGGCCGGTGAGTTCATCTTCGTCAACAGCACGCGGCTGCGCCTCGACCTCGACAACTACTCGAGCTTCAGTGCCCTGCTGGCGCAGTTCCGGCAGAACGGCATCGGCACGCTGCGCACCAAGCGTGTGCCGGACATGCGCGACTGGACCATCGTGCTTGGCTTCCTGATGAACCCACAGGGCACCGACGCGGTGGAGCGCTACGACGCGCTGCAGCGCCGCCTCGAGGAGACGGGCGTCGACGCCTTCGAGCTGGCGCCGCTGGTGGAATCCGACGAGGACCACGGTGGCGAGCAGGTGGAGGCGAAGGAGAAGGCCAAGCGCACGTACGCGCGCTCGGTCGAGGCGACGAAGGACGTCATCAACTCCGTCCGGATGGGCCAGAGCGCCAACATCAACAAGATCAAGCGCGTGGTGCAGGGCATCGTCGACCAGATCCTCGCCGACGAGACGTCGCTCGTGGGACTGACGACCATCCGCGACTACGACGACTACACGTTCACGCACTCGGTGAACGTCTGCATCTTCTCCATCGCGCTCGGCCGCCGGCTCGCGCTCACGCGCCTGCAGCTGTACGACCTGGGCATGGGCGCGCTCTTTCACGACATCGGCAAGTCACGCGTGCCGCTGGACGTCATCAACAAGGCCGACGTCCTCACCGACGACGAATGGCGGATGATCGCGGCGCACCCGTGGCTTGGCGTGCTCGCGCTCTTCTCGGTGCGCGACCAGCAGGAGTTTCCGTACCGCTCCATGCTGGTGGCCTTCCAGCACCACATGAAGCGTGATCTCACGGGCTATCCGCGCAGCCTTCGCACCAAGGACCTGATGTTCTACGCCAAGATCGTGGCCGTCGCCGACGGCTTCGATGCGGCCACCTCGCGCCGCAGCTACCAGACCGCGCCGATGGCGCCGTCGGCGGTGCTGCAGGAGATGCGGGACAACGCCCGGCGCGGCATGGACCCGACGATCGTGAAGGCCTTCATCAACCTGCTGGGCATCTACCCCGTCGGGACGTTTCTCGTGCTCGATACCTTCGAACTGGCCATCGTGCACGCCGCCAATCCGGACGCCGACATGCTCTCCCGACCCCTCGTGCGCATCGTGAGCGATGACCAGGGCAACGTGCAGTATCCCGGCTCGCTGGTCGACCTGACCGAGCGCACCGAGGCCGGTGATTTCCGCCGGACCATCATCAAGACCGCCGATCCCGACCGCTACGGCATTCGCGTCGGCGACTACTTCGTCTGAGCCCGCCGTGCTGACTGCCCGATTCGACGCGCTTCGGACGCGCGGACGCCGCGCCCTCGTGTGTTATGCCACCGCGGGACATCCCGATCCCGGCCGCAGCGTCGCGCTCTGGCAGGGACTCGAGGCAGCGGGAGCCGACGTCCTCGAGGTCGGGGTGCCGTTCTCCGATCCCATGGCCGACGGTCCGGTGATCCAGGCCAGCTCGCAGGTGGCGCTGGCGCACGGCGTCCACCTGGACGGCGCGCTCGAGTTGGTGGCGCGCGCCGCGCTTGGCATTCCCGTGGTGCTCTTCAGCTACCTCAATCCGCTGATCGCCGCGGGTCCCGGCGTGCTGCAGCGCGCCTCGGACGCCGGGGTGCACGGCGTCCTGGTGACCGACCTGCCGGTGGGCAGTGATCCCGAGCGCGAAGCGTGGCTCGGTGGCGGACCGCTCGACCTGGTGCGGCTGGTGGCCCCGACGACGCCCCTCGACCGCATGGCGAGCATCGCGCGGCACGGGCGCGGCTTTGTCTATCTCATTTCCCGCCTCGGCGTCACGGGCGTAAGCGACGAACTCCCGCCCGACCTGCCCGCGACCATCGCGGCCCTGCGGTCGGTGTGTACGCTGCCCATCTGTGTGGGCTTCGGGATTTCCCGCCCCGAGCATGCGCGGGCCATCGGCGCATACGCCGACGGCATCGTCGTGGGGAGCGCGATCGTTCGCGCAGCGGGGGAGTCGGTGGACTCGGCGGTGTCGCTGGCGACCGAGCTCCGGGCCGCGCTCGACGAGGGTGCTGCGTGAACCTGATCCTGCGCCTGCAGCAGCGGCTGGTGCCGATTGCCGGTTCGCTGCTCGTCATCGCCCTCGCGTGGTATGACCCGGCCTGGAGCCTGAGCCTCGGCGTCACGCTGCTGCTCGCGCTGGCCGCTTTCATGCTGCGCTGGTACCAGCTGCCGCTCACCAAGTTCTCCGCGCTCAACCTCCTCGGCATGATCGCCGTGGGCGGCGCGCTGCTGGCCGGTCCGTCCACGGCCGCCTTCGCGCTGGCGCTCGGCACCTTCTTCGGTGACTGGTTGCCGCTGCGCAAGAGCATCGGCGTGGCCTGGATCAACGCCGGCCGGGAGGTGGTCGCCCTCGTCGCCGCCTACGGCGTCTTTGCCGCCGCGGCAGTGACCGCCAGTGCCAGCGCGCACTCGGGGCTGGTGAGCGATAACCTGCCGGCCATCGCCGCCTTCTTCCTGGCGCACTTCGCCTTCAGCCGCGGCCTGCTGTACTTCTCGCTGCTGGTACGGGACAAGCTGCTCGTTGGGGAACGGTCGCTGATCCTGCGCTACGAGCTCATTACCTTCGGCGCCGGCGCCATTGGTGCCATCGTCGTGCTGCTGGGCTTTCAGGGCATGGGGAATGCCGGAAGCCTGCTCGTCGTCATCGTGCTCATCTTCGCGGGGCTGCTGGTCCGCCGCATCATCGAGGAGTCCATTGCGGCCGAGGAGTTGAACATCGTCCTGGCGATGGAGCAGGTGGTGTCGTCGGCCGTGTCGCTGGGCGAGAGCTTTCGCCGCATCGAGGCCCTGGCGCACCGGCTGGTGGACTGGACCGACCTGCGCATCTATCGGTACGACGGGGCGGCGCTGTCGCTCGTGTATCAGGGAGGCGACGGCCTGTTCGAGCCGAGCCGGCCCGAACATGAGGACGGACGCACGCTGCGCGCCCTCGCGCTCAGCAGTGGTGACCCGCAGATCGTGGCCGACACGGCGCGCGACGCGCGCGTCGAGCGCTTCCTGCCGGACGTGCGCGCCATTGTCGTCGTGCCGCTGCGCTTTGGCGAACGCAACCTCGGCGTCGTGGAGCTGGAGCACCACAAGCCCAACATCTACGGCGCCAAGGGCGTCATGCTGATCAAGCGGTTCGCGTCGCAGTTGGCGACCACGCTGCAGATCCATGACCTGCGCCTGCCGATGCTCGAGTTGCTCGACCGGCTGGGCAAGGAGATCGAGACGCTCACCGAGTCGGCGCGCACGCTGCGCACCCGCGGCGACGACGTGGCGCGCACCGGCAGCGACATCACGCGCGCGCTGGCGGAGGAAGGCGAGCAGGTCGCGCGCAGCATCGAGGCCACCGACGCGCTCGTCGCGGCCACCGAGCATGTGGTGCGCGACGGCGGCGAAGCGGAGCAGGCCAGCCGTCGCGCCACCGAGATTGCCCGCGAACACCGCGACACCATTGGAACGACCATCGGGCGGCTCGAGCGCGTCCAGTCCTTCGTGGGCGAGAGTTCCGGGCAAATCGACGGCCTCCGCTCGGCCACGGCGGAGATCACGACCTTCATCCACACGATTCGCGAACTTGCCGAGCAGACCAACCTCCTGGCGCTCAACGCCGCCATCGAGGCGGCGCGGGCGGGCGATCAGGGTCGCGGCTTTGCCGTGGTGGCCGATGAGGTGCGCAAGCTCGCCGAGGAGAGTCGCGCGGCGTCGGATGAAGCGGGTGACCTGCTGCGCGGGTTCGAGAGCCAGATGCGCGTGGTCGCCGCCCAGATGGACGCGGGGCAGGAGATCGTGCGCGACGTCGAGGCGCTGTCGAGTTCGGCGCGCGGCGCGCTCGATGCCATTGTGAGTGCCACGGCGACGGGCGCCGAGCGCGCGCAGCGCATCGCCCACACGTCGCGGGAGCAGGAGTCGGAATTTCGCCACCTGCGCAAGCGTGTGGCCCGCGTTGCCGAGATTTCCGCCCGCAACCGGCTGGGCGCCGAGCACGTCGCGGCGTCGGCGGCCGATCAGGCCACGGCACTGCGTGAACTCGAGGGCGCGACGCACGCGTTGCGCGGAGTCGCCGCCAACCTGGGCGAGCTCGCGCGCAAGCTGGCGAGCGCGCAATGACCCCGCCGGTATTTCCGGACTGGGCCATCGTCGGCGAAGTACGGCGCGCGCATATCGCCCGGGTCACCGGGCTGCTTGACGAATGGTCGGCCAAGATGCGGCTCGACGCGGCCGACGCGCAGGCCTGGCACGACGCGGGTCGCTGGCACGACGCGTTCCGCGACGGCCCGCCGGAGGTGCTGCGCCCGCTGGTGGGCGACCCCGACATGCCGGACGCGCTACTGCACGGCCCGGCGGCCGCGGCGCGACTGATCCTCGACGGCGAAACGCGACGCACGGTGCTCGACGCGGTGCGGTGGCACACGGTGGGATCGCCGCAATGGGACCGCACGGGCCGCGCGCTCTTCATGGCGGATTTCCTCGAACCAGGCCGCCGGTTCATGCTGGCCGACCGCGCCTTCCTCGCCGCGCAGCTGCCGCACAACTTTGACGGCGTCTTTCGGCAGGTCGTGCGGATGCGCCTCGAATGGACGCTGCGCGAGGGCAACCGGATCTTTCCTCCGACCGTCGCGCTGTGGAACTCGGTGAGATAGCGCCACCACCGGTGCATCACGCGCGGGTGCGCCGCCGCCGGCGCGTCATCGCCCTCGCGCTGGTCGGCGGCGCGCTGGCCGTGTGGCCGGTGATGCGATGGACCAGCCGCGCCGGGTTCGGCACTCCGCCGGCGCCGCGGGCGGGCGATGATCGGACCGCGCGCCCGGCGCGCGTCATCGGTGACAGCCTGCGGATCACGGTGGAGGTCGTGAATGCCACCGCGGTGCGCGGGCTCGGGCGAACCGCCACCGCGTGGCTGCGAGACGTCGGCTTCGACGTGGTGAACACCACCACGGCCGCCGAGAAGGACCGGCGCGACAGCTCGGTGGTGCTGTACGGAACCGGGCATCCGGAGTGGGCACTGATTGCCGCCAAGGCCCTCGGGGGCGCCCGCATCGAAGCGCGTCCCGACTCGCTACGCTACCTCGACCTCACCGTGCTCGTCGGCCGGTCGTGGAGGCCGCCGCCGCAGACGCTCTACCCGTAGCTGGCCGCAGGCGGCGGCGATGTCGGTGCCGCGGCTCTTGCGCACGGCCACCGGCACACCCAGCCGCGAGATTGCGCCAGCAAACCGCACGATGCCAGCCGCCGTGGTCGGCGTGAATGTTCCGGCGCCCCCCGGGTGCAGCGGAATGAGGTTGACGAACGCCCCGCAGCGTTTTGCGAGCCGCGCCAGCTCTTCGGCGTGTTCCGGCAGGTCGTTGACGCCACCGAGCATCACGTACTCGAACGTCACGCGCCGCGCAAACGCCGCGGCCGCGTCGATCACCGAGGCCAGCGGGAACTTGGTGTTCACCGGCATGAGCCGATGGCGCAGGTCGTCATTCGGCGCGTGAATCGAGATGGCCAGCCGGAACTGCTCCTTGCGCGCCGCCAGCGCCTCGATGCCTGGCAGCACCCCGATGGTGGAGATGGTGATGTGACGCGCCCCGATGCCGAAGCCCCGGGGATCGTTGAGGATGCCAAGCACGACATCCACCGCCTTCCAGTTCATGAGGGGCTCGCCCATTCCCATGAATACGATGTTGGTCGGCACGAGCGGCTCGTCCAGCAGGGCGAGTTCGCGAACCTGGCCGGCAATTTCCGACGGCAGCAGGTTGCGCGCGAAGCCCATCAACCCCGTGGCGCAGAACGAACATTGCATGGCGCAGCCCGCCTGCGATGAAATGCAGAAGGTGATCCGCTTGCCATCGGGAATCGAGACGGTCTCGATGGTCTGGCCGTCGTGCATCCGGAACAGGAACTTGCGCGTGCCGTCCGACGATTGCTGCTCCGCCGCGAGCTCGAGGCGGGGCATGCGAAAGTGCGCCTCGAGGTCGGCGCGAAAGGCGAGCGGAAGGTCGGTCATCTCGGCGAAGCTGCGCGCCGGCGTCGTCCACAGGTGACGCGCCGCCTGGCTGCCCCGGTACGCACCGACGCCACGGCTGTCGGCGAACTCGCGCAGCGCGGCCTCGGCGGCCGCGGGATGCAAGTCGAGCAGGTTCACCGTCGTCGCCGCCGCGGGAGTCATCGCAGCAGCGAGCTCAGGGAAAACTGGTACGTGGCCGACAGGTTTCCCGAGCTCTCCTCGCGGGCGACGCCGATGGCGTACCCCCGATGATGAAACGCCAGGCCCAGCCGGGGACGCCAGTTGGTGCGTCCGTACGCGTGCGTACGCGCCTCGCCAACACGCGCTTCAAGCCGGCCCCAGCGCCCCCCGACGAAGACATACTCCTCGCGGGAGAGTCCGTCGGCGACCAGCACGCTCACGCCGGCGCGACTGGTGCGCATCGTGTCGGTCCCGGCCACGCGCAGATCCGCCGCGGCAAGGGCCGCCATGTGTTCGCTTCCATCGCCGCCAGGCCTGGCGAGAAAAGTGGCCGCCGCGAGGCGCACGTCGCGCCGTCCGAGGCCGCGCGAAAGAACGCCGACGTCCATCGACACGTCGCGACGGTGCTCGTTGTCGAGCCGGCCGCTGCGCACGCGCACGGCGGCGCCAAGGGTCATCGCCCCCAGCCGTCTCGCCGCCAGCAGCGACACCACCGAGGTGGAGTAGGGAATCTCGTCACCGAGCGAGTGCGGGTCGCTCTCCGTGCGAATGAGGTCGGCCACCGACGCGCTCACGAGGCTCAGCCCGACGGTGGTGCCGTTGCCGAGGCGCATGGCCACCGTGGCAAGCTGGGCGGACACCGCGACGTCCACCGGCGCGCTCATCGTCCCGACGGCCAATCGCAGTCGGCTGCCGGCGGGAACGGCGACGTTCGCGGGATTCCAGAGGCCAAAGCCGGCCGTCGTTCCCAGCGCCGGTGCTTCGGCGGTGAGTCCCAGCGGAAAGGCCAGCAGGTCGCGACCGGGCACCCCCTGAGCCACCAGCGGGCGTGCCACCAGTGCCAGGGTGGCCGAGAGAATCGCGAGTCGCCGCATCATGGCAGGATACCCGTGACGCAGGGTAGGGTCAAGCGCCGGTCGCCTACCACCAAGTGTCGTTGGCCGTTAGATTTACGCCGTTTCCACCCCTGCGGAGATTCGGTTGCTCACCGAGCTGCTTCCCACCGAACGCATTCGCGTTCCGCTGGGCAGCCATTCACGTCACGCCCTGCTGCGCGAACTTGTGGAGATGGCGCTTCCCGACGCTGACCCGGCGACGGTGGAGACCGTTTTCCAGAGCGTGTGGTCACGCGAGGCGATCGCGAGCACCGCGATGGGCGAGGGACTGGCCGTCCCGCATGGACGCACCGACGCCGTCGCGACACTGCGCATGGCGGCCGGGATCGCGGATGGGGTGGACGACTACCACGCGCCCGACGGCGTACCCGTGCGCGCCTGCTTCCTGCTGCTCACGCCCGCGGTCGATGGCGGGGCGCACCTGAAGGTGCTCGGACGCCTTGCACGGTTGATGCGTCGTGATGACCTGCGCGCGGCACTGTTTTCGGCGCCGGACGCGACGTCCTTTGCCACGGTACTGCACCGCGCGGAGGCGCCGTGATTCCCGCGCGGTGGCGTGCGAGCGCCGCCTGGGCCCTGCTCATCGAGGCGATGATTCTCTGGCCGAGCCCACCGGAGATGCCGCAGGGTTGGACGATCCTCTGGCTGGATTTCATCAAGCTGGACAAGCTGGTGCACGCCGGGCTCTTTGCCGTGCTGTCGGTGCTGCTCGTCCGGGTGCTCGTCGTTGAGGCGCGACCGGCGTGGTTGGCGTTGTTGCTGGCCGTCGCGTTTGCCGCGGTCACGGAAGTGCAGCAGCATTTCATCCCCAGCCGTTCAATGGAGCTCGGGGACTTTCTGGCAGACGCCGGCGGGGCCGCGCTTGGCCTCGCGGCGTTTGTCGCTATGGCGCGCAGGCGCCGGGAGTTGAGCCGTTGACCGCAGGGAACGTCTACGCCACGACACAGCGCTCGCACCTCTGCGGGGCGCTTCGCCCGGTGCACGCCGGAACCACGGTCACCCTTGGCGGGTGGGTGCACCGGTCGCGCGACCTCGGGGGGCTGGTCTTTCTCGACCTGCGCGATCGCGAGGGCCTGGTGCAGGTACACTTTGGCCCCGACTGGGCAAGCGCCGAGATGATGGCCGTTGCGGCCGCCGTCGGCGTGGAGTCGGTGGTGATGATCGAGGGTACCGTCGTGGAGCGCCCGGTGGAGATGCACAATCCGGAACTCGCGACGGGTGGTGTCGAGGTGCGCGCGACGTCCATTCGCGTGGTCGGACCCGCGGTGACTCCGGCGCTCCCGGTGGCACGTGGCAAGGGTGAGAAGCTGCCGTCGGAGGAGCTGCGCCTGCGCCACCGGTACCTCGACCTTCGTCGTCCCGAACTGCAGGCCAGCCTGATGCTGCGCCACCGGTTGGCGCAGGTGACGCGACAGTTCCTCAGCGACCGCGGATTCCTCGAGCTCGAGACGCCGATCCTCACCAAGCCCACGCCGGAGGGCGCGCGCGACTACCTGGTGCCGAGCCGCGTGCATCCGGGCGAGTTCTACGCGCTGCCGCAGTCGCCGCAGATCTACAAGCAGCTCTTCATGTGCTGCGGTTTTGACCGCTACTTCCAGCTGGCGCGCTGCTTCCGCGACGAGGACCTGCGCCAGGACCGGCAGCCGGAGTTCACGCAGATCGACATCGAGGCGTCGTTCATTGGGCGCGAGGACATCATGGCGCTGTCCGAGGAACTCGTGGCCTGCATCTGGCGCGAGGCCGGGCACGAGGTGGCCGCGCCCTTCGAGCGCATCAGCTACGCCGACGCGATGGAGCGGTATGGGTGCGACCGCCCCGACCTGCGCTACGGGCTGGAAGTCGGCGACCACACGGCGGCGTTCGCGCCGCTCGACTTTGTCGTCACGCGCGCCGCGATCGACGCGGGCGGTCGCGTGCGCGGCATTCGCGTGCCCGGCGGCGCGGCGTGGAGCCGCAAGCAGGTGGATGAACTCGAGTCGCTGGCCAAGGGGGCGGGGGCGGGCGGGCTGTTGCGCCTCAAGAAGGTGGACGGCAAGGTGGACGGGCCGGTGGCCAAGTTCCTCACGCCCGCGGCCGAGGACGCCCTGGCGCTCGCTGAGGGCGACCTGGCGCTGTTCGTGGCCGCACCGGACCGCGTCTCGAGTCCCGCCCTCGACCGCGTGCGGCAGGAATGCGCGCGACGCCTTGGCCTGGTTGACGAACAGGCGCGACGGTTCCTGTGGGTCACCGACTTCCCGATGTTCGACAAGGACCCGGAGACCGGCGCGCTGGCGGCGGTGCATCACCCGTTCACGGCGGCCAACGCCGAGGACATGGCACAGTATCCCGACGCGCCCGAGCGGTGGCGCGCGCTGGCGTACGACTGCGTGCTGAATGGCCTCGAGCTCGGTGGCGGGTCCATTCGCACCGCCGATCCCAGGGTGCAATCGCGGATGTTCACGCTGCTCGGCATCGGCAGCGAAGCCGAGCAGGAGCGTCGTTTCGGTTTCCTGCTCGAAGGGCTGCGCGC
>CAYHCW010000007.1:14201-20702 GCA_964355025.1 uncultured Gemmatimonas sp.
TGGCATCGCGTTCGGGTTCGACCGCATGGCGATGCTGCTCGCCGGGGGCTCGTCGCTGCGCGACGTCATCGCGTTTCCCAAGTCCACGGCGGCGCGCGCCCTGTTTGAGAATGCACCGACCACGGTGCCGGTGGAGGACCTGCAGCAGCTGCACATCCGTTCCACGGTGACCAGCGAATGACCGACGCGACCGTGCGCGCGGCGGTCGCGGGCGCCGTGGACGGCGAGACGCGCAGGCTCGCCACCGAGGGCGCCGACCTGCTGATGCTGGCCGGCGTGGCGGACGCGCATCTCGCCGAACTGCAGCGCATCTATCCCGTGCGCGTGACGCTGCGCGGCGACGCACTCACGCTCATCGGCCCCGCAGACCTCGTCGAGCGCGCCGCCGCCGTGGCCCAGCGCATGATCGAGTCGGCGCGCCAGCGCACGGCCTTCGACGCGGACGACGTGCTGCGCTTTTCCATCGAAGGGCCAGTCAGTGGTGACGGCGCGGCCGATCGCATCGTGCTGCCGGGGGTTCGCAAGGTCATCCAGCCCAAGACGAAGGGCCAGACGCAGTACCTGCGGGCGCTCTTCGAGAACGACATCGTCGTGGGCATCGGCCCGGCCGGCACCGGCAAGACGTACCTCGCCGTCGCCGTGGCCGTCGACATGCTCGCCCGCAAGCGCGTGCGCCGCATCGTGCTGGCGCGACCGGCGGTCGAGGCGGGCGAGTCACTGGGCTTCCTTCCCGGCGACATGCAGGCCAAGGTTGATCCCTACCTGCGTCCGCTGTACGACGCGCTCGAGGACATGATGCCGCCCGAGCGGATGCAGCGTGCCCTCGAGACGCGCACCATCGAGATTGCCCCGCTGGCGTACATGCGCGGGCGCACGCTGGGCGATGCGTTCGTCATTCTCGACGAGGCCCAGAACGCGACGAATGCGCAGATGAAGATGTTTCTCACCCGGCTGGGCGTGAACTCGCGTGCCGTCATCACGGGCGACAAGACGCAAATCGACCTGCCCAACCGCGCCGACAGCGGGCTCACCCAGGTGGAACGCATCCTGCCGGGCATCGAGGGCATCGCGTTCCAGTACCTCTCCGACGCCGACATCATTCGCCACCGGCTCGTGCGCGACATCGTGAAGGCATACGCCGCCGATGAGGAACAGGCGACGTGACCAGCGCCCGCCACGGCCGGCCGGCTGGCGCGCTGCGCGTCGGCGTGACGAGCGACGGGGTGCGCGCGGCGGTGTCCGGCGTACGGCTCGCCGACGCCGCGCGGCACGTGCTGCGCGCCGAGGGCGTGCGTGACGCGATGTTGTCGGTCACACTGGTCTCGCGCGCGGCGATGGCGGCGCTCAATCGGCGCCACCTGGGACACGCCGGAGTCACCGACGTCATTTCGTTCGGCTTTGCGCCCGCGCCCGGGGGTGGGGTGGTGGGTGATATCTACATTTGCCCGGACGAGGCGCGCCGCAATGCCCGGGCCGCCGGGTGCGGCGTGCGCGAGGAGCTGCTGCGCCTGGCGGTGCATGGCACCCTGCACGTGCTCGGGTGGGACCATCCCGTGAACGCGGACCGCATCGAGTCGCCGATGTGGAAGCGCCAGGAGCGGCTGCTCGCCGCCGTGTCGCGACGCTCGGCGCGCCGCGCGTGATCGCGTTCGCGCTCGCCGGATTCGGTGTGCTGGCCGCGACGCTCTGCGCGGCGGCCGACGGCGCGCTGCTCACCATCGACGAGGGCGGACTGCCCGCCGACGCCGCGGTGCGCCGCCTGCTCGCCACGCGTGAAGCGACACACCGTGCGCTGGCCTTTGCGCGCATCCTCGCGCAGTTGGGCACCGGTGCGGCCCTCGCCGTGGCGCTCAGCGCCGCATCGCACGTGCTGCTCGCCACCGCGGTGGGGTTGCTCGTGATCATCGTGTCGGAGAGCGGCGCGCGGGCGCTGGGAGACCTGCTCGGTGCCCGGGTCCTGCGTCGATTGGCGCCCGTCGCGCGGACGGCGCTCGTGGTGCTGCGCCCCGTCGTTGCGTTCGGTTCGTGGGGCGACGCGGTGCTTGCGCACGTGCTGCCGCGACGCCCTGATGATGAAACCCGGGACGCGGACGTCGAGCGCTTTCGCGAGGTGGTTGCCGCCGAGGTGGCCGACAGCGATGGGGGCAACGCGGGCCAGCAGCTGTTGACCGGTGTCTTTGCGCTGGGCGACACGCAGGTGCGCGAGATCATGGTGCCGAGGGTCGACATCGTCGGCATTGCGCACAGTGCGCGGTGGGCCGACATGGTGGCCCAGGTGCGCAGTGAACGCCATTCGCGTCTCGTCGTGTACGGCGACGATCTGGACGATGTCACGGGCATCCTCTTTGCCAAGGACTTGCTCGGCGCCGTCCTTGATGACGCGGAGCCCCCCGGCGGCTGGCAGTCGCTGGTGCGGCCGGCGTGGTTCATCCCGGGCACCAACACCGTCGACGCGCAACTGCGCGACTTTCGCACCCACCGCCGGCACATCGCGCTCGTGGTCGATGAATTCGGCGGTATTGCCGGCCTCGTGACACTGGAAAACGTGCTCGAGCTGATCGTCGGCGACATCCGCGATGAGCACGACACCGAGGACGACGAGCAGGTGAAGCGGGAGGGGGACGACCGGTTCTGGCTGCCGGCGCACGTCTCGCTCGACGCACTGTCCGCCCTGACGCGCCACGACTTTCGGCGCGAGGACCTCAGCACGGTCGGCGGCCTGGCCTACGAGCTGTTCGACGGCGTGCCGGAGGCAGGCGAGGACATCACCATCGACGGATTTCGCGTCGTCGTGGAGCGAATGAAGGGGCGTCGCATCGAGCGCGTCTACTTCGAACGACTCTCGCCCGACGCCGGCAAGGACGCACCATGAGCCCGCTGCTCCTGCTGCTCGTGATGCTGGTGCTGTGCGTCGCGTGGCTCACGGCGGCCGCGACGGCGGTGCGCACGGTCAGCCGCATCTGGCTGCGCCACTGGGTGGAGCGCAAGCTCGCGGGCTCGGCGAGCGCCGAAGTGTATCTCGAGCGTCCGCAGCGGTTGCTGCTCGCCGCCGGCACCGTGATCGCCGCGCTGACCTTCACCATCGGGGCAGTGGCGGGCTCGCAGGCGCAGTCTCCAATGGAGATGGCGCGCTTGCTTGCCACGGCCGTCGTGCTGCTGCTCGTGGTTGGACAACTCCTGCCGCGCGCCATCGCGCGTCGGTGGGGCGTGGCGCTGGTACCGGTGCTGCTGCCGGCGCTGCATGCGCTCGGGGTGGTCGTGTCTCCGCTGCTCTGGGTGGCCGAGCGCGCGGCGCGACTGGTCGCCCGTCCGGCGCCGCTCGTGCCGGACGACCCTCGCGAAGCGCTGGAGGACCTGCTGCGCGAGGGCGAGCTTGAGGGGGTCGGCGAAGCGGACGAGAGCGCCATCATCAGCGGCGTCGTGGAGTTTGGCGTCACCAGGGTGCGCGACGTCATGACGCCCCGTGAGCGCATCGTCGCCGTCGACCGCTCGCTCGCGGCCGCCGACATGGCCCGCGCCACGGCCGACGCCGGCTATTCGCGCCTGCCGGTCATCGAGGGGGACCTCGATCACGTCGTCGGCATGATCCACTCCTTCGACGTGCTGGAACGACCCGAGGCGCCGGCGGCGCGGCTGCGCCGCGTGACGTTCGCGGCGCCCGATCTCCATTGTCTCGACCTGATGCGCACGATGTTGCGGGAGCGTCGGCACCTCGCCATCGTGCGTGATGCTGCCGGCCGCACACTGGGGCTCGTGACACTCGATGACGTGGTGGAGGAACTGGTGGGCGACATCCACGATGAGCACGACGACGCCTCGGCCCGTGAGGGTGAGTGACCGCCAACGGCTTTCCTGAGGGAACGCCGCCGTCGCTCGTGCGGCTGCTCGCCGACTTCACCGCCGGGCGCAAAGCCGCGCTGGCGCGTGCCGTCTCGATCGTCGAGGACGGTCGGGCGGGATCGGACCTGCTGCTGGCCGCGCTTCACCCAAGGGTTGGCCGGGCCCGGCGCATCGGGCTCACCGGACCGCCAGGCGCCGGCAAGAGCACGCTGACGACGTGCCTGGCCGCACTGCTCCGCCAGCAGGGACTGACCGTCGGCATCGTCGCCGTGGACCCGACCTCACCGTTTTCCGGCGGGGCGCTGCTCGGCGACCGGGTGCGCATGGAGTCGGTGGCCCTCGACCCTGGCGTCTTCATCCGGTCGATGGCCACGCGGGGCTCGCTGGGTGGCCTGGCCGCCACGACGCGCGAAGTCTGCGACGTGCTCGATGCGTTCGGCCTCGACTGCATCCTCATCGAGACGGTGGGCGTGGGCCAGAGCGAGCTCGACATCGCCCGCACGGCCGATACCTCGCTCGTGGTGCTGGTTCCGGAGTCGGGGGACGCCATTCAGACGCTGAAGGCCGGCCTCATGGAGATTGCCGACGTCTTTGTGGTGAACAAGGCCGATCGCCCCGGCGCCGATCGCTTGCGCACGGACATCGAGCTGATGCTCGGGTTGCGCGGTGGGCACGGCGTGCAGAATGCGCCCGCCCACCACGGCATTGACCTGGGGTCACTCCGGACTCCGCACCCCGCACCAGCGGTGGGCTCCGACGATCCGGAGCATTGGACTCCCGCGGTGCTGCGCTCCTCCGGCACGACGGGCGAAGGAATCCCCGAACTGCTGGCCGCCCTCGAGCAGCACTACGCGTATCTTGAGCGCAGCGGCGAGCTCGCCGTGCGGCGTCGCGCGCGCTTGCGTGAGCGGGTGAAGGACGTCGTCTTCCAGCGGCTCGCGCGGCGGCTCTGGATGGACGAGGGCACGAACGCCTGGATAGATCAGCAGGTGGCCGCGCTCGCTGATGGCCGCACCACCCCGTACGCTGTCGCCGACGCGTTGCTCCGCCGGAGCGGCGCCCTGATGACCGGAGAGTCCGCATGACGACCCGCCCCGACCTCGATGCCTCGCTCGACGAGATGCGCGCCGAACTCGAGCAGCTGCGCGCCGAAATCGCCACGTGGAAGGAACGCTACGACCGCGCCGAGAAGCGCGACCTGGCGTGGACCAACTCGGGGCACGAGGTGGCGCCGCTGTACACGGCGCTCGATCTCGAGGGCTCCGGCGGCACGGCCTTCGAGCTCCCCGGCGCCTATCCGTTCACGCGCGGCATCCATCCCACGGGCTACCGCGGCAAGCTGTGGACCATGCGCCAGTTCGCCGGGTTCGGGTCGGCGCGCGAGACCAATCAGCGCTACAAGTTCCTGCTCGAGCGCGGCACCACGGGCCTCTCCGTCGCCTTCGACTTCCCGACGCTGATGGGCTATGACTCCGACCACGTCCGCTCCGAGGGCGAGGTGGGCAAGTGCGGCGTGGCCATCAGTTCGCTGGCCGACATGGAGGTGCTGTTCGACGGCATCCCGCTCGACCAGGTGTCCACGTCGATGACCATCAACGGGCCGGCGATCATCCTGTGGTGCTTCTACCTCGCCGCCGCGGAAAAGCAGGGCGTGGCGCCGGGGCAGCTGCGCGGCACCATCCAGAATGACATCCTCAAGGAGTACATGGCGCAGCACGCGTGGTGCTTTCCCATCGAGCCCGCGCTGCGCCTCATCGTCGACTGCTTCCAGTGGGGGGCCGAGCACGCACCGCAATGGAACACGGTGTCGATTTCCGGCTATCACATCCGCGAGGCGGGGGCCACCGCCGCGCAGGAACTGGCCTTCACGCTCGCCGACGGGTTCACCTACGTGGAGCGCGGCGTCGCCCGCGGGCTCGACGTCGATGACTTTGCGCCGCGCCTCTCGTTCTTCTGGGACATCCACAACGACTTTTTCGAGGAAATCGCCAAGCTGCGGGCCGCGCGCCGCATCTGGGCGCGCCATCTCAAGGAGAAGTACGGCGCGAAGAGTGCGCGCAGCCTCGTGATGCGCTTCCACTCGCAGACGGCCGGCGTGACCCTCACGGCGCAGCAGCCGATGAATAACGTCGTGCGCGTGGCCTACCAGGCGCTCGCTGCCGTGCTTGGCGGCACCCAGTCGCTGCACACCAACTCCATGGACGAGACCCTCGCGCTCCCGTCGGAGCATGCGGTGGAGGTTGCCCTGCGAACCCAGCAGGTGCTGGCATACGAGACGGGCGTCCCGTCGGTGAGCGACCCGCTGGGTGGTTCGTACTACCTCGAGAAGCTCACCGACGACATCGAGCGTGAGGCGGAGGCGCTGTTTGCGCAGATCGAGGAGCAGGGCGGGGTGGTTCGCGGACTCGAGGACGGCTGGTTCCAGAAGCGCATTGCCGAAAGTGCGGCGCGCCAGCAGTGGGAAATCGAGCAGCACCGCAAGGTGGTGGTGGGGGTCAACGAGTTCGTCACCGACGAGAAGCTCACCATTCCCCTGCTGACCATCGACGAACTCGCGACGGCGCGACAGACGGCCGCCCTGGCGAAACTGAAGAAGACGCGGGACAACGCGGTGGTGCAGCAGCGGCTCGACGCGCTCCGCACCGCGGCGCGCGGCCCGGA
>CAYHCW010000008.1:0-18568 GCA_964355025.1 uncultured Gemmatimonas sp.
CGGCGCCTGGTATTTCCTGCGCATGGGCCTGCACCTGGGCGACGTGAAGGCGGCGCAGGCCGAAGAGGCGCGGCGCGTGACCGGTGAACACGAGGCGATGCCGTGAGCACCACCGCCCGCGCGATGGCCCAGGCCAAGGTGAACCTCGCGCTGCGGGTGCTCGCGCGCGAGGCCAGCGGCTACCACCACATCGAGACGGTATTCCAGCGCCTCGCGCTCGCCGACACCGTGACGGTGCGCGCCGCCAACGAACGTTCGCTCGACGTCCACTGGGCCGGCGCCGGCACCACACCGGATCTCGGCCCGGTCGAACAGAACCTCGCGTGGCGCGCGGCCGACGCGTACGCCTCGGCAACCGGCTGGCCCGGCGGCTTCGCCATCGAGATCGAGAAGCGGATTCCCGTGGGCGGCGGGCTCGGTGGCGGCAGCGCCGATGCGGCCTCCGTGCTGCGGGCGCTCGACGCGCTCGCGCCGCGCCCCGGGGGCACGCCTGCGCTCGTGGACATCGGCGCGCGACTTGGCGCCGACGTCGCGTTCCTCGCGTCCCCGTCGGAACTCGCCCTCGCCTGGGGACGCGGCGAGCGTTTGCTCGACCTGCCTCCGCTGCCGGCGGCCCCGGTGCTCCTCGTCGTCCCCGACTTCGGCGTCAACACGGCGCAGGCGTACGGCGCGCTCGCCGAGCGGCGCGCCGGCGCGCCGTGGTCTGCGGCGGCAGCGTGGCGCTCACCGCGTTCCCTGGGAAGTTGGGGCGCCGTGGCGGCCGACGCAGTGAACGACTACGAGCCGGTGGTCTTTGACGACCACCCCGTGCTCGCGACCGTTCGCGCCCAGCTCGCTGCCCTGCCCCAGTCAGTGTTCGCCCTGATGAGCGGCTCGGGCTCGACGCTGTTCGCGGTGCAGTCCGGGGCGGCGGCGAGCGCGGGAGCGATCGTCTTGCCAGCGGGGTGGACGGCCCTTGTGACGCGCACGGCGGCGCAGCGAGTAGTTGAGATGTGTTGACCGTTGGCTGCGGTAGCGCGGCGGTACGCTCTACAACAAACGCCGTCCGCTCACCGCCAACGGCCAACCGCCAACTGCCAACCGCCAACCACCAACCGGCTCCCGCCCGTCGGCCGCCGCCAACGGCCTGCGCTCTCCGCCCGTATGCCCTGTGATCCCCTGCCATCAGGGGTTTCCCTTCGCCCTGTCAGCGCATTTCTGAGTAGCGCTTTTCACGGCGTGCAGGAATATTTTCGCGTCTGCAGGTACGATGTCCGAGCACGCAGAAGCGCGGCAACCCGAACCCCGAGGACTCACGCTCATGCTCCATTCTTGGCGCCCCCGACTGGCGCTGGTCGGCTCATTCGTGGGCTCGCTGCTCGCAGCGACTCACAGCGCACACGCGCAGCAAGCTGCCGGAGGCTCGCTGGCAGTCACGGTCACCGATGCCGCGACGAGTCGCCCCGTCGAAGCTGCCGGCGTGCAGCTCGTGGGAACCACCTACGGCGGGACGACGACCCCCGAGGGCAAGGTGTTGATCCGCGGCATCCCGGCCGGCAACTACACGGTGCGCGTGCTGCGCATCGGCTACCGCGAACAGACGAAGCCGATGGTCATCGCGTCCGGCCAGCGGGCGACGCTTGATGTCGCCATGTCCGTCGCGGCGGTGAACCTCGCGGCCGTCGTCACCACGGCCACCGGTGAGCAGCGGCGCGTCGAGATCGGCAACGCGACCACCGACATTCAGGCCTCGAAGATCCTGCAGTCGGCGCCGGTGGCCAGCCTGAGCGACGTGCTGAACTCGCGCGCGCCCGGCGTGACCGTGACCAGCGGCTCACAGACCGGCACCGGCGCGCGCATCCGCGTGCGCGGCATGAACTCGGTGAGCTTGTCCAACGAGCCCATCTGGATCATCGACGGCATTCGCATGACGAGCAACAACTCGAGCTTCTCCACCGTCACCGGCAACGGCGCCAGCGGCAATACGGGCGGCAGCAACACCAGCCGCATCGGCGACCTCAACCCGGATGACATCGAGAACATCGAAGTCGTGAAGGGTCCCTCGGCCGCCACGCTGTACGGCACCGACGCGGCCAACGGCGTCATTCTCGTGACCACCAAGCGGGGACGGGCCGGCGCGGCGCGCTGGACGATCTCCGGCGAAGGCGGCCTCCTCAAGGACCGCAACTACTATCCCGCCGCGTACACCCTCTGGGGCAAGCGCCCCGGCGAAACGGTCTCGACGCGCGGGTTCTGCAACCTGCAGCGGGTCGGCACCGCCGAGTGCGCCGCCGACTCCACCAGCTCACTCAACCTCTTTACCCGAAAGGACCTGACGCCGCTCGGCACGGGCGACCGGCAGAAGCTTGGCGTGCAGGTGTCCGGCGGCACCGATGTGCTGCGCTACTTCCTCGGCGTGGAAAACGAACAGGAAACGGGCGTGCTCTCGCTGCCCGAGTTCGAGCGCCGGCGCGTCGACTCGCTCAAGCTGCCGCTGCGCGAGTGGGTGAGCCGGCCGAACGCCATGGAGCGCAAGACGCTGCGCATGAACCTCAACGCGTCCATCACGCCCAAGCTTGACGTCGGGCTCACGTCCAACTTCATCAACGTCGCCCAGCGCTTCTCGCTCGAGGCCAACTCCACGGCCGGCCTCGGCTCGCAGGTCTTCGGCGGGCCGGGCACCACCGAAAACGGCACCGTGAGCGGCGTTGGAACACCGCTGATGGGCTATCGCGCCTGGACGCCGTACTACTCGTGGTCGGAGAAGAGCGCCCAGTCGGTGAACCGCTTCATCTGGTCGCTGCGCTCCGACTGGCGCCCGCTGGGCTGGCTGGCTAACCGCGTCACCGTCGGCAACGATTGGACCGGCCGCGTGGACGAGAACCTGCTGTACCGCGGCGAAGGACCGCCGCTCACCGCGACGACGCGCCTCGGCTCGCGCGGCATCAACAGCGTCAACATCAACAACCTCTCGGTCGACGCCGCCTCCACCGCCCAGTATTCGTTCGACGCCTTCGCCATGAAGACGACCGTGGGCGTGCAGTACATCAAGTACCGGTTCCAGGGCGCAGGCACCGGCGCCACGCAGCTCGCCCCGGGTTCCCAGAACGTCGGCTCGGGTACCGCGCCGGTGGTCAGTGAAGGCACCACCATGCAGAAGACGCTCGGCGCGTTTGTCGAGCAGTCCGTCGCCTGGCGCGATCGCCTGTTCCTCACCACGGCCGTGCGGAGCGACCAGAACTCCGCGTTCGGCACGAACTTCCAAAGCATCGTGTATCCCAAGGCGTCCGCGTCCTACCTGATTTCGCAGGAGGACTGGTGGAAGGCGCCGGAATTCGTGAACTCGGTGCGGCTGCGCTACGCGTACGGGCAGTCCGGCGTGCAGCCGGGCCCGAATGACGCACTCCGGTTCTACACGGCCAACACGACAAACATCGCGGGTGTCGACCAGCCGACGGTCACGCAGGCGGCCCTCGGCAACCCGAACCTCAAGCCCGAGAAGTCGGCGGAGCATGAGACGGGCTTCGAACTGCAGATGCTCGACCAGCGCCTGAGCGTCGACTTCACCTACTACAGCAAGATCACCAAGGATGCGCTCATCAGCGCCATCCTGCCGCCGTCCTATGGCTCCGTCGCGTCGCAGTTGCGCAACATCGGCGCCGTCAAGAACGCCGGCATCGAAGTCTCCATCAACGCGCAGTTGCTGCAGACCGCCGCCTTCGGCTGGGACGTCAACCTCTCCGGTTCGGCGAACGCCAACAAGGTCGTCTCGCTCGGCACCACGCCGCCGCAGGTCGGCACGACGTCGCGCACGGTGGCCGGCTACCCCATCTCGGGGCTGTGGGCACGCCCGATCAACGGTTGGAAGGACAAGAACGGTGACGGCATCCTGACATACTGGGCCGACACCACCAAGAACGAAGTCTTCGTCGGCGATTCCGTGATCTTCCGCGGCTACGCCACGCCGCCCTACCAGATGACGCTGGCCAACGGCTTCGATTTCCTCAACAAGGCGCTTCGCGTCAACACCATGTTCGACTACCGCGGCGGCAACCGGTGGTACAACAACACCGAGCGCATCCGCTGCACGCGCCCCAATTGCTCCGGCCGCATGAACCAGGACGCCAAGTTCGTCGACCAGGCCACGAATATCGCCGCCAACGAGCATCCGGCACGCACGCTCGACGGCTTCTTCCAGCCGGGATCGTTCGTCCGCCTGCGCGAGGCGTCGGTGCAGTACACCTTCTCCACCGCGCTCGCCCGGAAGCTGGCGCGCGCCTCCTCGCTCTCCGTGGTCCTGTCGGGCCGCAACCTGAAACTGTGGACCAAGTACCGCGGCACCGATCCGGAGTCCGGATTCAATGTCACGGAAGGCACGGAAGCGCCCAACGAGTTCCAGAACGTCGGGCCGCCGAGCTCGTTCGTGTTCCGCTTCAACCTCGGCTTCTAGGAGATCCGAACCATGACCAACATCAACATTTCGGGTCGGCCCTTCTCGCCGCGGCGTATCGGCGCCACCCTCGTGCTTTCGGTCTCGCTGCTGTCCGCCGCGTGCGGCACCTCCAGCGAGAACCTGCTCGCCGTCACCGATCCCGACATCATCAACCCGTCCGACGTCGTGTCGGCGGCTGCCGCCCAGGCCGTCGCCAACGGCACCATCAACACGTTCCGCGCCATCACGGGCGGCGGTGAGAGTTCGTGGATGTTTGGCGGCCTCCTGGCCGACGAATGGAGCACGAGCTCGACGTTCATCCAGAATGACGAAACCGACCAGCGCGTCATCAAGGAGGACAACGGCACCATCACGGGGCAGCTGCGCAACCTGTATCGTGTGCGCACGCGGGCCAACGAGTCGATTGCGGCCCTGAACATCGCCAGCCCGACCCTGCGGGCCCTGATCGCCGAGATGTACCTGGCGCGCGGATTCGCCGAGATGCAGCTGGCGCTCGACTTCTGCAACGGCATTCCCATCAGCAACGGCAATGCATCACCGCCGGTCGATGGGCCGCCGCTGTCGAACCAGCAGGTCTTCGCAATGGCAGCCGCCTCGCTCGACTCGGCGATCCTCTACGCCAGCGGCACCGACGCGCAAAGCGTGCTCATGAACCGCTCGGCCAAGGTCGTGCGGGCGCGTGTTGCGCTGGCGCTGAATGATTTCACCACGGCGAGCACGATGGTCACCGGCCTGCCGACGGCGTTTGCCTACACGCACACGTTCTCGCTCACCACGAGCTCGAACACGCTGTGGGGACAGGGACTCAGCGCACGCCGCTACAGCGTGGGCGACAGCGTCGAGGGAAACAAGCGCGACATCTTCGTGGCCAACGCGATTCCGTTCTCGTCGGCCAAGGACCCGCGCCTTCCCGTCACCATCCCGACCTCCGGGGCGGTCAACGGACAGGATGGCCTCACCTACACGCGCACCACCGGCATGTGGCTGCAGCTGACGCCGGTGGACGTGGTGAACGGCATCGACGCTCGCATGATCGAGGCCGAAGTGGCGCTGAAGGGCGGGAACTCCACGTCGTGGCTGGCCATTCACAACGCGCTTCGTGCGGCACCGCCCAAGCTTGGCGAAATCCAGCCGGCGGCGATGCCGGCGCTCGTGGACCCGGGCACGACCGAGGGACGCATCTCGATGCACTTCCGCGAGAAGGCGTTCTGGACGTTCAGCCGCGGCCAGCGCCTGGGCGACATGCGACGGCTCATCAGGCAGTACGGTCGCACGGAGCTGAACACGTTCCCGCAGGGCGTCCATTACAAGGGCGGCAGCTACTTCAAGGACATGAACCTCCCGGTCGTCACCGACGAGCGGAACAACCCCAACTTCAAGGGGTGCACCGACCGCCTGCCGTGATCCCGTGAGTTGATCGCGGCAAGCGAACGTGGACAGGGCGTCGGAGCGGGTTTCGCTCCGGCGCCCTGTGCCATTTCACGCATCGAGCATCTAGCACCTAGCATCTAGCATCTAGCACCTAGCACCTAGCACCTAGCCTTTCCCCTCCCGCCGAGACTAGCTTTCCCCCACTGCCCCCTCGTCCAATGGCAGGACATCGGTCTTTGGATCCGAGAATGGTGGTTCGAATCCACCGGGGGCAACTGTGCAGGCTGCTGATCACAAGAGCGCGGAATCGCCAGGCCGGCGTTTTCGCGCTCTTGTGTACTCTGGACGCCTGAAACGACGTCGAGCGGTTGACCCTAAGCCCATCGCTCCCTTATCTTTATAGGCTATGGACGGCTTGGCGGTACCTCTTAAGGGCTTTCGGGTCCTGACCGGCACGGCAAACCGGGCGCTCGCGGAAAGCATCGTGAAGCACCTGGATTGTGATCTCACCAAGGCGACCACGTCGCGGTTCGCCGACGGCGAGGTGTTTGCGCGCATCGACGAAAACGTGCGCGGCGCCGACGTCTACATCGTGCAGCCCACCAATCCGCCGGCCGAGAACATCATGGAGCTGCTGCTCCTGATCGACGCGGCCCGCCGGGCCTCGGCGGCGCGCATCACCTGCGTCGTGCCCTATTTCGGCTACGCCCGGCAGGACCGCAAGGACCAGCCGCGCGTGGCCATCGGCGCGAAACTGATGGCCAACATGCTCACCGGCGCCGGCGCCGATCGTCTGCTCGGCATCGACTTTCATCAGCACGCGTTGCAGGGGTTCTTCGACATCCCCGTCGACCACCTCTACGCCGCGCCGGTGATCACCGCGCATTACCGCAAGAAGAACCTCAAGGATCTTGTCGTCGTCGCCCCGGACGTCGGCTCGGCCAAGATGGCGCGCGGCTTCGCCAAGCGCCTCGACGCCACGCTGGCCATCATCGACAAGCGTCGCCCGGCGGCCAACGTGGCCGAGGTGGTGAACGTCGTCGGTGACGTCGAAGGGCGCGATTGCCTGCTCGCCGACGACATGATCGACACCGCGGGCACGGTCAGCGAGGCCGCCAGCGCGCTGAAGAAGCTGGGTGCGCGGGACATCTACATCTGCGCCACCCACGCACTGCTGAGTGGCCCCGCCGTGGAGCGTCTCAGCAACGCGCCGGTCGTCGAGGTCACCGTCACTGACACGATTGCAATCCCCGACTCACGCAAGTTTCCGCAGCTGCACGTGCTCTCCGTCGGCGAGCTGCTGGCGAAGGCGATTCGAAACACGCACGCATACCAGAGTGTGAGTTCGCTGTTTGAGTGAGTCGTTTTGAAAAGAAGCTGTAAGCTCTACGCTGTTCGCTATCCGCCAAACGCGTACGACGTAAAACGTACAGCGTAAAGCCTACAGGTTCTTTTGCAGTAAAGCAGCACCCGGCCCTGGGCCGGAATTGACGTGCGACGCCGGGCCGGACATTCCGGGCACCCACGTAGCGCACAGGTACTCCTGAAGGATCCACATCATGGCCATCGTTCAATTTTCCGCAGACTCCCGTACTGACACCGGCAAGGGCGTCGCCCGCAAGCTCCGCGCCGCCGGCCGCATTCCCGGCATCATCTACGGGCATGCCCGTGCGCCGCAGCCGCTGTCGCTGAACAACCGCGACTTCATGCACCTGCTCGAGAAGGTCTCGTACGCCACGACCGTGTTCGAGCTCGACCTCTCCGGCACCAAGTCCAACACGCTCATCCGCGAGATCCAGCGCCACCCGTTCAAGAAGGAAATCCTCCACGTCGACTTCCAGGAACTGGTGGCCGGCGAGAAGGTCACGGTGCGGGTGCCGATCATGTACGTCGGCGCATCCGTCGGCGTGAAGGAAGGCGGCATCATCGACCAGATCATGCACGAGCTCGAGATCCACGTCGATCCGATGCAGATCCCGAACACGTTCCAGGTCGATATCACGAGCCTCGGCATCGGCCGTTCGCTGCACGTCAGCGACCTGGTCGTGCCCGAAGGCGTCGAGGTGCTGGACGACGTGGATGCGACGATCTGCACCTGCGCCGCGCCGAAGGCGGCTGAAGAGACGGCAGCTCCGGGCGCGGTTGAAGGCGCCGCGGTCGTGGCCGAGCCCGAAGTGCTCGCCAAGGGAAAGAAGGATGAGGAGGGCGCCGAGGCCGCCAAGCCCGCGAAGGGCTAGGCGTCACCGGTCCGTGAAGCTCGTCGTTGGCCTCGGCAACCCGGGGCGCGAATACGAGAACACGCGTCACAACGTCGGCTGGTGGGTCGTTGACCACCTGGCCGACGTTTGGCGTTTCGCACCGTGGCGCGCCGTGCCCGACGCGCGCGCCACGGACGGCACGCTGGAGGGCCGCCGGATGCGGCTGCTCGAGCCAATGACTTTCATGAATCACAGCGGCGGCGCACTCGGGCCGTACGTCCACCGGCCGTTCTGGGCCGCCGCCAATGACCTGCTGGTCGTGGTGGACGACGTCGCGCTGCCACTGGGCAGCTGGCGTTTTCGCGCCAAGGGCTCGGCCGGTGGGCACAACGGCCTCAAAAGCGTCGAGCACGCCCTCGGCACGCAGGACTATGCGCGACTTCGCATCGGCGTGGGCCGCGCCGAGCCCGTGCCGGCGGAGACGTTGCGCGATTTCGTGCTCGGGGAATTCGGCGCGGACGAGGCGGCCGTGGTGCGACAGCTCCTGCCCGCACTCGAACTCGCGACGCGGGAGTGGGCGCTGCTGGGCAAGCCAAGCGGGAGACCGGGCGAACTGCCACCGCGCAATGAAGCGAAGCTGTAAGCTCTACGCTCTACGCCGTCCGTCGTACGGCCTAAGACGTAGAGCGTACAGCGTACAGCTTCGTTTCAGACGTTAAATCGAAAGAGCAGCACGTCCCCGTCCTTCACGACGTACTCCTTCCCTTCACTGCGCACCACGCCGGCATCCTTCGCGCCCTTCCAGCCGCCGCACCGAAGGAAGTCTTCGTAGCTCACTGTTTCGGCGCGAATGAACCCGCGCTCGAAGTCCGTGTGGATGACCCCCGCCGCCTTCGGCGCCGTGTCGCCGTTGTGGATGGTCCACGCGCGCACTTCCTTCTCGCCGGCCGTGAAGTACGTCTGCAAGCCAAGCAGGTGATACCCGCCGCGGATCAGCCGGTCGAGGCCCGCCGACTCGATGCCCAGGTGCGACAGGAACTCGCTGCGCTCCTCGGGGGGCAACTCCGACAGCTCCGCCTCGATCTTCGCCGAGAAGGTGACGACCTCGGCGGGCTCGTGATCATTGGCAATGGCTTCGCGCAGCGCAGTGACGTGCGGCCCCTCGGGCCCGCTCAGTTCCGCGTCGGTGACGTTGGCCGCGTACAGGATCGGCTTGAGCGTCAGGAGTTGCAGGGGCTGCAGCCACGCGCGTTCCTCGGCCGTCAGCGCCACGTGCCAGAGTGCGCGCCCTTCGGAGAGCGGGCCGAAGGCCTTCTCGAGCGCCTCGGCTTCGGCAGCGGAATCCTTGTCGCCCGTGCGGGCTGCGCGCTTCGCCTTGTCGAGGCGCTTTTCCACCGAGCCCAGGTCGGCGAGGGCCAGTTCGAACTCGATGGTCTCGCGGTCGCGCACCGGATTGACCGCCCCATCGACGTGCGTCACGTCGTGGTCGTCAAAGCAGCGCACCACGTGCACGATGGCATCGGTCTCGCGGATGTTCGAGAGGAAAGCGTTGCCGCGTCCTTCACCCTTGGAGGCGCCGCGCACCAAACCGGCGATGTCGACGAACTGCACCGCCACGGGCAGCGTGCGCTGCGGCTTCACCACCTCGGCGAGCTTCTCCAGCCGCGCATCGGGCACGTTCACCACGCCGATGTTCGGGTCGATGGTGCAGAACGGGTAGTTGGCGGCCTCGGCCTTGGCCGAGGTGATGGCATTGAACAGCGAGGACTTGCCGACGTTCGGAAGTCCGACGATACCGAGGGAGAGCATCTTTGAGGGGGCAGGGATTGGAGGCGTACGGCAGCTGTATGCTCTACGCTGTACGCTGTACGCCGTCAGCTGGACGGCCGTGCAATGAAAGGTAACGGGTTGGGCTCGTATGGTGATGCCCTTGACCGAGATCCAGCGCATCGTGACCGCATCCGGAGGTCACATGCAAGACTTCACGAAGCTCGCGGTCTGGCAGAAGGCGCACGAACTCGTCCTCGAGGTCTATCGCGTGACGGCACGCGTACCCGAGCGGAGCTACCCTGGGCT
The DNA here is from genome assembly GCA_964355025.1 of uncultured Gemmatimonas sp. Classification (GTDB taxonomy): domain Bacteria; phylum Gemmatimonadota; class Gemmatimonadetes; order Gemmatimonadales; family Gemmatimonadaceae; genus PNKL01. The sequence continues at coordinate 10,078 of CAYHCW010000008.1, forward strand.
GCTGTCGCAACTGCGGCGCGCGGCCTCGTCCATTCCGTCGAACATCGTCGAGGGGTGCGGCCACGCGTCGCAGGCTGAGTTTGCGCGATTTCTGCAGATGGCCGCCGCCTCAAGCCTCGAGCTCGCGTATCACCTGCTGCTCGCGCGGGATCTCGGCGCGCTCAGTGCCGTGCCGTACGCCCGCCTCGAAGCCCGCACCCTGCAGGTCCGCCAGATGCTCGGCGGCCTCATCCGCAGGGTCCGCACCGACCTCGCCGAGAAGAAACCCCCTCCAAGACGCCGTCCGTCAGCAGATGGCGTAGAACGTACGACGTAGAGCGTACAGGTGCTGCTGTAGTCAGCGGACGGCGTAGAACGTACAGCGTACAGCGTAGAGGTTCTTTTGCCGTTACGCCGTCACAGCTCGATCACCTGATCCGCCACCGAGCGTGGCCCCTCGCGATGCGTGCAGAACACCACCGTGCAGCGCCCCGCGAGCGCGCGCACCGTCTGCAGGATGCGCTGCTCCGTGTCGGCATCGAGGGCACTGGTCGCCTCGTCCAGCACCAGCAGGCGTGGCTGCCGAAGCAGCGCGCGGGCCAGCGCCAGCCGTTGGCGCTCGCCGCCGCTCACCAGCACGCCACGCTCTCCCACCGGCGCATCGAGTCCCTCCGGCAAGTCATCCACGAAGTCGCAGGCGGCGCCGCGCAGCGCCTCGCGCAGCTCGTCCTCCCCTGCGCCGGGCCTGGCGAAGAGCAGGTTGTCGCGAATCGTGCCATGCAGCAGCATGGGTTCCTGCGCCAGGTAGGCCACGCAATGGCGCCACTCCGCACGCGCCGGCGCGGCCAATGCGGCCAGCGGCTGCCCATTCATCAGCACCGCGCCGCTCTCGGGTTCGAGCAATCCCAGCAGTACGTCGCCCAGCGTCGTCTTCCCCGCCCCCGACGCTCCCACCACCACCGTCAGCGAGCCCGCCGGAATGCTCGCGGTCAGGCCCGAAATCGCGGGCTCCGCGCTGCCAGGGTAGCGCACCGTGATGTCCTGCAGCTCGACGGCCAGCGCGTGCGACGCGGACGCCCAGCGCTCGTCGCCCGGCCCACCATCTGCGCCGGCGCGCACCACTTCGCACCGTGCAAGCAGCGCCGTCACCGAGTCAAACGACGCCAGCGCCTGCGACAACGAGCTGCCAAGCGCCTGCAGCTCCGTCAAGCGCGGCACCAACCGCGAGTAGAGCAGCAGCAGGAGCAGCAGCGTCGCCGGGGCCAGGTGCGCCACGGTGACGCCGAACCAGACGAGGAACGCCAGCAGCACGACGCCCAGCACGGCCAGGGCAAAGCTCACGCGCGCGCGCGCTCCGGCGTAGCGCCGCGTGAGCACCGACCACGCGCGCGTGTCGGCACCGACGGTCGCGGCGGCGCGCGATTCCGCGCCGTGCGCGTGGACCATCTTCAGGCCGCCCAACAGCTCGCTGATGCGCGCAAACAGCCCCGTAGCCGCGGCAAGCAGGCGATCGCCTTCGGCTCGTCCTGGTGCGCGCAGCGCGCGGGCGGCGAGGAACAGCGCCGCGCCGGCACCCGCCACCACCGCCGTGAGCGGCGGCGACACGACCACGGCCACCGTGCCGGCCGCCGCCACCGCCGCCACGAGCGACGTCCCCTGCAGCACCATCAGCAGCGCACCGTGCACGTCGTCGACCTGCGGCCCGATCGCGTGCATCAACGCCGCCGGTCGCTCGCCCGCGAACCGGGCCCACGGCACGTGCACGATTGCGGCGAACAGACGCTCCCGCAGCCGCCCCACTACCTGCGCCTCGAGCCGCGCGTCCCACGAGGCAAGCAGCCACTGCAACGCCGCTCGCCCCGTCACCAGCACGACGACCACGGTGAGCACGCCGGTGAGGTCGGGCACTACCCCCACGCTGTGCAGCACACGCTCCATGCCCTGCGCAATGCGATCGGACGCGCCGTCGCCCAGCGAGACGCCGACCAGGCGCAGCATAGGCACCAGCATCAGCAGTCCAACGCTCTCGGTGAGCATCAGCGCGAGCGACGCGAGCGCCACGACGCTCATCGCCGCACGATGGTCGCGCCAGAGCGCAGCAACGAACGCGCGCAGCGAACCGCTCATGCGCGCCGGCTCCACGCGTGCCGCAGCAGCCGCCAGGCGCGCACCGGGTACGCCAGCGGGAGCAGCGCGTCGGGCAACCGCACCAGTCGTCGCTCCTGCGGCGTGGGCAGGACGACGGCAAGCACCAGGTAACGCAGCTTCGCCCACGGACCGTCGAGCCACTGCAGGTCGTACCGCGCCGTCGATTCGGCGCCGATGTCCGGCGCGTCGAGCGCCAGCGTGAGGCGCACCACCACCGCGCGCGCGAGAAACGCCGCCCGCACATCGTCGCGCGCCTCCCGCAGCACCGCCGCGGGCACATCAACCAGCGCGAACTCGTGCGCCACCAGCACGGCGTAGTGCGCGGCGCGACGCACGCCCCACGACGCGGCGCGCGACGCGAACAGCGCCCAGTCAAATCCCGGCCGGCTCACCGCCGCCGCAAAATCGGCCACCCACAGCAGGTACGTCCACGCATGCTTCACCCCGTGCAGGGCGAGCAACAAACCGAGGTCCTCGGGCGAGGGAACAAGCACGGTGCCTCCGCCCAGCGCGCACGGCCGCGCGCGCGCCACGATGTCCGCGGGATCCTGCGGTCCGCCGTAGCGCGGCGACTGGCAGCGCCAGTGCAGCTCCAGCGGACACTCGTCTGCGCGCGTGAGCTGCGTGACGCCTTCCCAGCGCGAGAAGAACGCTTCCTCCCGCCGCGAATAACCGTGCGGCGACGCGTACCCCGCGGCCACGAGCGCCGCGCGCGCGCGCTCCCGGTCGCATTCGCTCACCAGGATGTCCAGGTCGCTGAAGCGCCGCGCACCCAGTTCGCCATGCACGTCGCTCGCGAGTGCCGGTCCCTTGTACGCCACCGCACGCACACCGGCGGCCTGCAGCACCTGCGACAGTTCGACGAGTTGTCGTGCACCGGCGAGTGCCGCGACTGCCGCCTCGCGCACGGCGACATCCAGCGCGGAGCGCACGGCATCGGGTATCCCCTCGCTCGGAAGCGCACGCGCCACCAGGGCGGTGAGCTCCTGCTCCGCGGCGAACCGCGCCACCGCCTGCCAGTCGTCGACGCGCTTGGCTGCATCACGCTGCGCCCGTGATGCCCCCGCGTCACGGCGCAGGGCGGTCAGCACGAAGGCGACGTCGGGACGAAGGAAAGGAATCACGTGAACAAGATGGGGCCCGGAGGCGCGGCGCGGTACGAGTCAGCCTTAAGGCGACGGCGAGGCAGGCGCATCCGCGGGCACCGTAACCGCCGCCTGCACGCATTCGATGAGGGCACCCAGGCGTGACGGATCGGCGTGCGGCACGAGCCGTCGCACTCGTCGGCCGCGCAGCACTGCGTCGAGCGCCAGCATCTCCTCCCGCCGCATCTGGTCATCGAGCAGGTAGTTGGCATACGTGCTGACCAGCAGCTCCATGAAGGCCTCGCTCGGGCGCAGTGCCTCGACGTACGGCGCGCGCGCGTCCTCCGCGCGCGGTGCAATGAGGAACAGGTCGCCGAGCGGCGCACTCGCCCCGTGAAAGGGGAAGGCATCGCCAAGGGGCAACGCCCGCTTCTCCCACGTTGGCGTGAGCTTCGGCAGCTGGCCGAGGGTACCGAACAGTATCTTCTCCGATTCGTCCCACAGGCGAAGCAGCCGGTACGACGGATACGCCATCGCCACGCCGTCCACGACTCGCACGGCGACGACATCGTCCGACAGCACCGGCACGCCGGCGGCCGCAAAGGCCGCCGCCGTCGTCGACTTGCCGGCTCCACTCGGTCCGATCAGCGCCACCGCGCGGCCATCAATGAGCACCGCACTGGCGTGCAGTGCGAACACGCCGCGCAGGCGGAGCGCAAAGCCGAGCACCGGTCCCAGCAGGTACGTGGACGTGTCCTCCAGCGTCGACGCCTCGGCCCACCAGGCGCGAATCGACGTCGCCGCGCGGTCGAGCACGAACTCGGTGCCATCGGCGTAGCGAAACCAGAAGCCCAGCAGGTCGTCCCGGCGCACGACGACGGATCGTGAGCCATCGGGCTCAGGAGGTCCCTCGTAGTAGGGCCGCGCCGCGTGCCAGCGCTCCTCCCCGTGGCGCGGACCACCCAGCACGATGTCGACGTCCACCGCCGCGCCCGCGCGCGCCGCGTCGAGTCCCTCGAGCGCGCGGTCGCTCCGGATCACGAGGCCAAACAGCGCATACTCAGGCACGCCGCACCTCCTCGCGCGCGAGCCACGCGTCGACCTGCAGCACACGCCAGGCCTCGATCACCTCGTACGGGCTCCCCTCGCGGAACACCCGACGCACGGCATCGACGTCGACCCACGGCGCCACGCGATGCGAAATCGGCGTCTCGGCGCCGCCGAGCGCGCGCCACTGGGCCACGCGCGCCTCGATGAATCCGACGAAGGGTGTCTTCGGGCGCATCAGCACCGCGGCCGGGAGTTCGCCGCGCATCGCCGTGCGAAAGAGGTGTTTCTCCTGGCACCACGGCACGGGCGGGAGCGCAAAGACGAACGCGAAGATGCGGGGATCCACCAGCGGCAGGGTATGGAGAATCGGCTGCAGCGTCGTCGCCGGAGCTGCGGCCTCGTATCCCGCGTCCCAGAGCGGAGCACTCAGCGCCCGCACGTTGCGCGGGCGCAGCGGATGCTCTGGCGCACGGCGCACCTCGGCAGACTCTGCCGCGCACTCCGCCGGCGCCGCCGCCCGCAGCATCCACGGCGTGCGGTCGGGCGCCCCGCCCTGCCGCCAGCGCCGCACGTGGTCGCGCCATTCGAGCCCCATCCATGGGCGACGGCCCGTGCGCCACCAGTAGCGGCCCCACGACCCCATCACCTCGGCCATCGGTTGGGTGCGAAGCTGGGTGAGCAGCGTCGGTGCCTGCAGCAACCAGTCGCCATCCTCGCCGTCGATGGCGATCGGCGCGAAGGCGGCCAGCGGCATCAGGCCCTCGCGCCCGAGCATCAGGTCCGGCTCGTCCAGCGGCTGCGACGGCAGCAACTCCGGGTTGTCCAGGTGACTCAGCACTCTCGTGTGGTCGAGGTCGAGCACTGTGTGCGTCAACCCGAGTCGTGTCGCTACCTCAACCGACAGCGTGTCGTCGTCACTCGGTGCCAGCGTCGGGTACGTCATTGTGAAGGCGCGCAGCGAAATACCGGGCACCGCGCGCTGGGCCGCCACCGCCAGCATGGTGGAGTCCATTCCCCCACTGAGGAACAGCGCCGCCGCGTCGGCGCGCAGGCGGTCGCGCAGCGCGGCCTGCAACACCTCGGTGAAGTGCTCCACGTACTCCTCGTCGCGGCGGTAGCGAATCGGCGATGGCACCGGGAAGTCCCAGTGACGACGAAGAGCTGGCGCCGAGCGGTCGTCGATCACGAGGGTGTGGGCGGCCGGCACTCTGTGCACGTCACGAAAGACCGTGCGCTCGGCCTCGGAGACCCAGCCGTGGCGTAGCAGGCTCACCAGGGACGGCTCGTGCAGTTCCGACGACACCCCCGGCAGGGCGCGCACGACGTCAATCGTGCTCCCGACAGCGACCACCGAACCGGCGCGACCCCAGAAGAGCGGCCGGTTGCCGTGCGGATCACGCGCGCACACCAACCGGCGTGCGCTCCGGTCCCATACGATGAACGAGTAGTCCCCGATGAGGTGTTCGGCGAGCCGGTCACTCCAGCGACGATACGCGAGGGCCACCAGCCGGGCGTCGGAGGCCGCGTCGAGCGCGTGCGGCGCTTCGGGCGAGAGCGCGGCGCGCAGCGCCTCCTGCGCATCAATGCGCAATGTCCCGGCGACGAAGAGCGTGCCGTCGCGCAGCGGCAACTCGGCGTCGAAAGGGAGCGTCCGTTGGTCCGCCAGGTGGGCGAGCGCGAGTTCGCCATCACACGAAATCGAAACGCGCCCCGGCATCGCAGGAAGCGATCGCCGCAGGCGCGCCGTCAGGTCGGGAGCCAGCGGCGCGAGCGAGAGGTCGATCAGCGCGCCGAAGGCCAGCATTCAGGGTTTCCTCAGGTACAGCCCGTGTCGAGTCGAAGTCCTCGTCTCGAGTTCATCGGCGAAGCCTACGTTCGGCGCTTGGGCCAAAACCCGCCGTCGTTTCGTCCGATGTTGTCGCGCTTGCCCGTCAAGGCAACAACCGTCCCGAGCCGTGAAAGCACCGGCAGTGTCCAAGGCTTCCGCTCAGCGGCGGTCGACTGTGCCTGAAGGGCGGGGGTGGAGGGATCCTGTCGAATCATCGGGGCTCGATTACGAATGATGAGCCGAATCTAGTCACCGTAACTGAACTGGTCAATTCCTTCACTGCCCACGCTCGAAACTACGTACGCCTCTTCTTCCCCGAGCCACCGTCGTTGCGCCCGATTGTGTCCGTCTTGGCAGTCAGGGTAGTCACCGTCCCCATGCGCACAAGACGCGGGGCCTGCCAGGGAAGGGGCGCCGCTACTTCGGGTGCAATGGTAGCCGCGGGTGCGGTCACGTTGGAGCGGTCCATAGCGTCCTCCCGGACTCGAGCGCAGCGCCGATCACCCACGCAATATAGCGTAGCTTCCGCTCAGAAGCGATGCCATCCAGCGCCACTGGCCGAGCGCCTCAGGGCGCTCCTCCCGCCCGCGTGTCGCTGCCGAAGACGGCCAGCGTCCGGTAGGTCCCCAAGTCCGCGCGGTCCCCCGTCACCAGCACACCGCCACTTTCCACCCACGCGTGGGCGTCGAGCGGCTTGCCATCGGGCGCGATGCCGATCGAAACACGCGCCGGCTGCCCATCGCGCCGCAGCAGCAACTCGGCCGTGAGGGCCTGCGCCAGACAGGCACTCCCCGGAATGGTGCGCGCCGCCCGATCGACGGCTCGACGGACTGCGCGGGCGCGGGCCGCGTCTGGCGCCCGCTTCGCCGCCGCGCCGAACGTGGCCAGACCCTCGATGAGTGCGCGCAGTCGTCCAAACGGGAGCAGCCAGAGTGCCGCGCGAACCACGGCCAGCGCACCGAGCGCACGCAGCGCGAACCACTGCTCGCGCGCAGGAAACTGCGACAGGCTACGGAGCCGTGTCAGCACCACGAGTCACGAGCCCCCGGTCGAGGAGATCCTCGACAAATGCCAGGACGTCGGCCGCACACTGGTCGGCGGGCACGGCATACTCGTCGGTGAGCGTCGTCACCAGCTCGCCAAGCCGCCGCGGCGTCTGCAGCAGGGCCCAGATGCGCGCACCCGCGGCATCAACGCCGAAATACGCGCCTTCTTGCATTCCGAGGATGACGACCTCGCCCGAGAGATCGGCCGAGACCTGATTATCCGACACGACTACGGAGTCGGCGAGTGTGAGGCGCTCGGGCATGGGCAGAAGGATAGCGGGCGAGGCGGCACCGCAGCCAGTGCGCGGCGTGTGCCGCCCCCAAAAACCGACCAAGACGATTGACTCACGCTCCGGAGCGGAATATGTTTCTAGGCTGTCCACAACCGCGGCCAATTCGGCCGCCACGCCTCCTCCCGCGTCGGCAACCCGCGGGAGGCCCCAACGACCAAAGGAGGATTGCCACACGTGATCCGTGAATACGAGGCGGTCTACGTCTTCGACTCGACGCTCGAAGACGCCGCCATCAACGAAAAAGTCGCCAAGCATCACGCGCTGCTCAGCGCTGACGGCGAGCCGTCGCTCAACCACTGGGGCCGTCGCCAGCTGGCCTACAAGATCGGCAAGCGCGACACGGGCTACTACATCGTCGCCCGCTTCAAGGCCGACGGCAAGGTGCTGCCCGAATTCGAGCGCTCCCTCAAGCTCGACGACGGTGTCGTGCGCTACCTGATCTCCATCCACGAAGACGAACTCGGCGCGCCGCCGATGACCGAAGAGCAGCTCGCCGCCAAGCGGGCCCGCGATGACGACGAGGACGACGACTAATGCGCCGCCAGAAGAAGACCTGCCCGATGGACGAAGCCCGCATTCGCTGGGTGGACTACAAGGACGAGCGCTTTTTGTCGCGCTTCATCACCGACAACGGCAAGATCCTGCCGAGCCGGTTGAGCGGCACCTGCGCGCGGCACCAGCGCCAGTTGGCGAGCGCCATCAAGAAGGCGCGCTTTCTCGCGTTGCTGGGATACACCAAGGGCCAGCAGGCCTAGGTGACCGCGCCCGTCGCCGATTCCATCCCGCGTGAGCGCGGCTGGCGGGGTGTCGTCGGTGGACTCGCGCTGTTGCTGTTGTTGCCGGCCATGCCACCGTTCTCGGTGGTGCTGCCGGTGACGGAAACGGCGCTGCTGCTCGTGCCTTCGCTCGCGGCGTGTTCGCTCGCCGGGTGGAAGTTCGGGGGACGGCCGTTCCTCGCCGTGATGTGGGCGGCATTCGCCGCCTGGGTGGTGATTGCCGGACCGTTGGGGAGCCAGTACGCGCTCCTCGCGCGGGGCTGGGGAGTGCTGGTGGCGGTGGCGT
>CAYHCW010000009.1:0-17124 GCA_964355025.1 uncultured Gemmatimonas sp.
CCCAGCTGACCGTCTATGCGGCGGATATACTGCGGGTGGGGCCGCAGGGACTCGGCATGTTGCGGACGGCGCCGGCGATCGGAGCCGTGGTGACGACCTTCATCATTGTCCACCGGCCACCCATGGAGCATGCCGGGCGGACGCTCTTCGCCGCCGTGGCCGCCTTCGGCCTGTTTACCATCGGATTTGGGCTCTCGACGTCACTCTGGCTGTCGGTGGCAATGCTGGCGCTGGCCGGCGCGAGCGACATGGTGAGCGTGTCGATCCGATCGAACCTGCTGCAAACGCTGACGCCCCGGCACCTGTTCGGACGCGTGTCGGCGGTGAACAATGTCTTTGTGGGCTCATCCAACGAGATCGGGATGTTCGAATCGGGGGTGACCGCGAAGCTGTTTGGCACCGTGCCATCGGTCGTCCTGGGCGGCGTGGCCACCCTGGTGGTGGTCGCCGTCACGTATGGCCGCAACCGGTCGCTGCGCGCCCTGCGTCGCATTCACGAGATGGGCGAATTGTAGCCCGGGCGCGACCGGGCCGATGCTTCCATATGGAGGTTCGATGACGGTCCACAGCCACAGCCCGGCAGCCACCGGTTCAGTTGCGTCCGCCCCGCCCTCATTGGAGGACCGGGCGCATTCGTTGATCATGCAGATGCTCGAGCAGACGTCGTGGGCGAACGAGTTCGACAACCGCCACCTCGGGCTCTTCGCGCACTACATGCGCGTGATGTACGCCGACGCGGGCGTGTTGATCTTCTCGGAAGGTGAGCGGGATCACTTCCTGGCCATCCTGGTGGATGGCAAGATCGACATCCTGAAGGAAGATTCGAACGGCGCCCGGCACGTGGTGGTCACGCTGAATCGGGGGAAGACGTTCGGCGAGTTGTCGTTGCTCGATGGTGGACCCCGTTCGTCCACGGCGGTTGCCCGCGAATACTGCACCCTGCTGGTGCTCGACGAGGCTGCGCTGGATGACCTGCAGGACGCGCAGCCGTCGCTGGCGGCGCGGATTCTCCGGGTCCTGGCGCGCCTGCTCTCGCAACGGCTGCGCATGACGAGCGGACGACTGGTGGATCATCTGGATTAGCGGTTCAGCGGGCGTTGGTGGTGCGTGGTGACTGATGGCTGCCGGGGGAACTCCCCGGGGCGGTAGACGGTAGAGTGGCAATGAGAGAGATTTCGTGATCATGGCCACGACCTCCCGTTTTCTCCTGACCCTTGGCGCCATCGGTTTCCTGTGCGCGGGTTCCGCCGCCGCCCAGCAGCGCTCCCGAACGCTTCCGTCGGCAACACCAAAACCACCACCGGCCGCGGAACAGGGTCCGGCGAAGGGCGTGATTGACGGAATGGTGACCGATTCGGGATTCGTGCCCATGCAGGGGGCCGAGATCGGCATTCTGCGAACGCCGCTGAAGGTCACGACGGGCGCGCGGGGGCGGTTTCGCGTCACGGATGTGCAGATGGGCACGTATATCCTGACCGTCCGGCGCTTTGGATATCGGCCGATTGCTTCGGTGATCTCTGTGAACGGCGGGGACACGCTTCGGCTGTCGTATTCGCTGCAGCCAGTGAGCGCCGGGCGACTCGACACGGTGCGCGTGACCGAGCGACAATCGTCGCGTAACCTGATGGAGTTCGAGCGGCGCCGGTTACTCGGTGTCGGCAAGTTCCTCACGGCGACGGACCTGGAGAAGCGTGGATCGGTGGACATGGCGACCGTCCTGCGCGGCTTCAGCACGCTTTGGGTGGCGCGTGACGACAACACCGGCGTGACCTCGCTGCAGAGCCGCCGCGACCAGGGGAACATGGTCTTCGCGCAAGGTGCGGGGGCCTGCCCGGTGCAGATCATCGTGGACAACGTCCCCATGCCGCGCGATGTCGATGTGGAGTTGCTGCCGCGGCCCAGAGAAATTGCCGGTGTCGAAGTCTACGGTGGGCCGTCCGGGACGCCGTCGCAGTTTGGCGGGCTCGACAGACGCTGCGGCATGGTGATCATCTGGACGAAGGACGGCAGTTTCCGCTAGCGGACGCACGCACGCACGAACACGGGGGCGTCACCGATGGTGGCGCCCCCGTGTTCGTGCCGAGCAAGCAGGTATCAGGCGAGCAGTGCCTTCACTGCCTCCGTCACGCGGGGCGCCGTAATGCCATACTCGGCGTAGAGCCGGGGCGCGGGCGCCGAGGCGCCAAACGTTTCGATGCCGATGACGACGCCGTGGTCGCCCACCCAGCGATACCAGCTCATGGGGTGCGCGGCTTCGATGGCGACGCGCGGCACCCCCTTGGGAAGCACGGCGTTGCGGTACTTGGGGGATTCCTGCGCGAAAAGCTCGAGCGACGGCGCACTGACCACGCGTGTGGCGATGCCGTCGGCGGCGAGCGCCTGCTGTGCCGAAAGCGCAATAGGTACTTCGGAGCCCGACGCCAGGATAATGGCCCGGGCCGCGGTGCCGTCGAGCGTATTGCTCAGCACGTAGGCGCCGTGCGCGACGTGCGCTGCCGCCGTGCACTTGGTTCGATCAATGAGCGGGAGCTTCTGGCGCGTGAGAATGAGCGCGACCGGCCCCGTCCTGTGCTCGAGCGCCACCCGCCACGCCTCGGCTGTTTCGGTGGCATCGGCGGGGCGCAGCACCACGAGGTTGGGGATGCACCGCAGCGAGGTGAGCTGCTCGACCGGCTGGTGCGTGGGGCCATCTTCGCCCAGGCCAATGGAGTCGTGCGTGAACACATAGATGACGTGCTGCTTCATGAGCGCCGCGAGCCGAATGGCCGGGCGCATGTAGTCGGCGAACACCAGGAAGGTGCCGCCGTACGGGATGAAGCCCCCGTGCAGCGCGAGGCCATTCATGATGGCGCCCATCGCATGCTCGCGAATGCCGAAGGCGATGTTGCGTCCTTCGGGGTGTGCGGCGGAGCAGACCGGCGCACCCGTGACGGTTGTGAGGTTTGACCCGGCCAGGTCGGCGGAGCCGCCCACGAGTTCGGGCAGGTGCGGGGCGATGGCGTTGATCACCGTGCCGCTGGCGGCGCGGCTGGCGACATTGCCGTTGGATGCATCGAAGGTCGTGAGGTGCGTGCCCCATCCGGCTGGCAGATCCCCGTGCCACCGACGTCCGAGTTCCTTGGCGTCCTCCGGGTTGGCCTTGGCAAACGCGGCGAAGCGCTGCATCCACTCGCGCTGGGCCGCTTCGCCGTGCGTTGCCACTTGTGTACGCCAGTGTTCCAGTGCTTCGGCTGGGACGGTGAATGGTTCGGTGTACGGCCAGCCGAGGGCCTGCTTGGCGAGGGCGACCTCCTCCTTGCCCAGCGGTTCGCCGTGGGCCTTGGAAGTGTTCACCCGGTTGGGCGAGCCGTAGCCGATCTGCGTCTTGGTGATGACGAGCGTGGGGCGTTGCGTCTCGGCCTTGGCTTCGGCAATGGCCCGGTCGATGGACGCCAGGTCGTTGACGTCGGCGATGTGCAACACGTGCCAGCCGTAGCTCGCAAAGCGCGCGGCGGCGTCGTCACTGCAGGTGAGGTCGACGCGGCCGTCGATGGTGATGCTATTGTCGTCGAAGAACCCAATGAGCTTGCCAAGCTTCTGATGACCGGCAAAGGACGCGGCTTCGTGCGAGATGCCTTCCATAAGGCAGCCGTCGCCGGCAATGAAATACGTGTAGTGGTCAATGACCGCGTGGCCGGGCTTGTTGAAAGTTGCGGCGAGTGAGCGTTCTGCCAGGGCAAGGCCCACGGCATTGGCGATGCCCTGGCCGAGCGGCCCCGTGGTGGTTTCGACGCCTGGCGTGTGCCCGACTTCGGGATGTCCGGGTGTCTTGCTCTGCCACTGCCGGAACTTCCTGATGTCGTCGAGCGACAGGCCATACCCCGACATGAAGAGCGTGCCGTACAGCAGCATGGAGGCGTGACCTGCCGAGAGGACAAAGCGGTCGCGGTCCTGCCACTGGGGATTGGACGGGGCGTGACGCAGGTGCCGGGTGAAGAGGACATATGCCAGCGGGGCCAGCGCCATTGGCGTGCCGGGATGGCCAGACTCGGCGGCCTGGACGGCGTCCATGGCGAGGGTGCGGACGGTATTGATGGCGAGCTGGTCGAGATCGAGGGCAGCGGAAGCGGCCACGGGCCGAAACTCCGGCGGTAAGGGGAAGGGTCGCGCGTCGACGCGCGACGCAGATCATAAAGCTAGCCCGGCGGTGGTTGACTGGCGACGCGGTGAAGCGCGGTTCTTGACGCTGAAATATCGACAAGGACTGGCCTTCCACGCCTTCCGGCAGGGGCGCATATTCCGCAGGTGATGAGCCGCCTCTCGACGGTTGGCGAATCGGCCGCCCTCTCCCGCGAATTGTCAGACTTCCTGATCGAGTTCTCGATCGGTCTGCACAAGAACGCGATCTATCCCTCGGGGCACCCGCTGCGCGAGTCGGCGGCTGACCTGATCGCCCGGCGCGTCGACTCGCTCCTGAAGGAGCGCTTGACGCTGTCGCTTGGCGTAGCGCGGCACCAGTTGATCATCGAGGGTGTGGCGACCGAAGAGAACAACCCGGTGCTCCGGGATCTCGCGTTGCGCCTGCACCGGCACCACCTGGGCGCCATCAAGTTCAGCCAAGGGGTGACGAACGAGGAGATTTCCGACGTCCTGGCGACCATCGCGGTGGACGCGGGGCGTCGCGTACGCCCGCTCGGGCTGGAAGAGCACGATTTCCTGCAGCAATGGCCGCATGTTCGCCTTTTTCCGCTGACCTTCGAGCAGTTGCAACTGCTCGAGGAGGATGTGAACGAGGTCAAGGAAGAAGAGAAGGCCGAGATGCGGGGAAGCCGCAGCCGCTCGGCCCAGCTGTGGATCGGCCTGGCACGCGCGGCGCTGGCCAGCGAGCTGGACGATGCGACGCTCGCCGAGTCGGCGGACTCCACCGACCCGGTGGTGGTGGCCCGGGCCATCGACGACCACAAACGGGACGCGGCGTACGACCAGGTGGTGGTGGGTTACCTGCTGCAGATTGCGGAAGAGTTGAAGGCGAAGGGAGGCAAGGAAGCGGCGGCGCTGCAGAAACGCATCTCGCGCCTCGTCTCCACCCTACAGCCCGACACGCTGCAGCAGTTGATGCAGATGGGCGGCGATGTCTTTCAGCGGCGGAAGTTCGTGCTGGACGCCACGCAGGGGATGGCGGTGGACGCCGTGGTTGACCTCGTGCAGGCTGCGGCCGACACGTCGGGGCAGACGATTTCGCACTCGCTCATTCGCATGCTGTCGAAGCTGGCCGTGCACGCCGATGACGGCGCACCCATGGCGCGTCCGACCGCGGATACCGCGCTGCGAGAGCAGGTGCAGAAGCTGGTGACCGGGTGGGATCTGGACGACCCGAATCCGGACAACTACCGGCTGGCTCTCGAGAAGATGTCGCACCAGGTGCCGAACTTCCGCGGGGACGACACGTTTCCGGCTGAGCCCGATCGGTTACTGGAGATGGGACTCGAGATCGAGATCCTCGGCGAGCCGGTGTGGCGCTCCGTGGACCAGATGATTTCGAACCCCGACCTGTCACCGTTGCTGGACCTGCTCGATGCGGCCAACGATGGCTGGATGAAGGAGACGCTCTGGCGTCACGTGGCGACTCCCGAACGGCTCGAAACGCAGCTGGAGTTTGTGCCGGTTAACCACGACGTGGTGAAACGACTCATCGTCCGCATGCGACTGGCGGCCGTCGAGTCGCTGCTTGCGGCGCTTGCGCGAAGTGACGAGCGCAGCGCTGGCACGCTCGTGGATCAGCTGGCGTTGATCGGTGAGGATGCCGGCCCGGTGCTCGTGTCGCGCCTTGGCACGTCACGATGGCCGATGCTGCGGCTCCTGCTCGTGACAATCGGCAAGCTGGAGCGATGGCCCGAGGGATTCGACGCGCGCGAATTCACGCGGCATCCGGACGCTGGGGTACGTCGTGAGGCCGTGCGGCTGCTCTTCAAGCATCCAGCCTATCGCGAGCAGACGATTACCGCCGCATTGTCCGATCCGGACGAGCGGATTGTGCGCATGGCCATGGGCGCGGTGATGCAGGGTTGCACGGCGGGCCAGGCGAGCGTGCTGATGTCGCGAGCGGACGACGAGACGCTCTCCGTCGACCTGCGGGCCCTGGGCATCCGAGCGGCGTCTGGGCACCGATCGGCAGAGACGCTGAATTGGCTGCTTGGTCGCGTGGCCGGGAAGAAAGTCCTGATGTTCCGGCGAGGACTGGCGTCGAAATCGCCGGCGATGCTGGCGGCGCTGGCTGGACTGGCGGCACACTGGAGCACGGAGCCGGCGGCGAAGGAGGTCCTGGCGCAGGCCAGCAAGCACTCGGATCCTGAAATCAGCGACGCGGCAGCGCGTCGTGGAGGCGCGCGGTGAGCGAACCAGCACGATTCCTGACATCACTGGCGCAGGCGCTGTCGACGATGGCGCTGTACGGCGACGGTCATCCGGCGCGTGCGCGCGTCATCGACCAGTCGTTTGAGCACCTACGGGCGCTGCAGGCCGTCGATTCGCGTCCGCAGTTTTCGTTTCTCGGTTACGACGTCGTGTACGGCAGCATCGCGATGCGCGAACTGAAGGAATGGGACTGGGGTGCGCGGCTGGCCAATGCCGGCATTCAACGACTCGAGTTTGCCTACGACGTCACGCGCGACGATTTCGAGGGCTTCCTGGACGAGTGCCTGGCCCGCCTGACCCTGCAAGCCATCGATTCCTCGACGCGCAGTCCCGAACGCAAGACGGCGATTCGCTTCGGGGTGATCGGCGTGAAGGGTGCCGAAGGGGTGATACGGCCGGACGAGCTGCTGCCGACGGCGACCATCGCCTATTCGCTGCAGGAAGAGGCCGACACGATTCGCTGGCTGCACGACGAGGTGGAATCGCGCGGTGAATTGCCGCTGCTCGAGGCGGAGTCGGTGGTGCGATCACTGTCGGTGGCGATGCACGGCGACCGGGAAATCGTGATTCCGCTGCTGCAGCTGAAGGAATTCGACCAGTACACGACGACGCATTCACTGAACGTTGCCGTGCTGGCGATGGCCCTCTCGGAGTTCATGGGCATGGGACCCAAGGATGTGCGAGGGTTCGGCGTGGCCGGGCTGCTGCACGACCTCGGGAAGGTGCGCATTCCCAAGGACGTCCTCACGAAGCCTGGCAAGCTGACCGATGACGAATGGGCGATCATGCGGCGTCACCCCGTGGACGGCGCGAAGATCATCTATGAGAGCGACCGCCAGCTCGACCTCGCGTCGGCCGTGGCCTACGAACACCACATCATGATCAACGGCGGCGGCTATCCGAACCGGCATTTCCAGCGGGAATGCCACAAGGCGAGCAAGCTGGTGCACATCTGCGACGTGTACGACGCCTTGCGCACGAACCGTCCGTATCGTGAGGCGTGGGAAGCCGAACGGGTGCTGGAACTACTGGAAAAGGGAATCGGCTGGGACTTCGATGAGGAAATTGGCCGTTCCTTTATCCAGATGATGGGCCAGTGGGAGCGACGCGTGGCGGTGGTGGACGACCATACACCGCTGCCGCAATACGCCGCGGCCATGGACGCGGCAAACAAGGCGTCGGCGGACGTCGCCGCGGCGGCAGCCCTTGCGGCGGCCGCCACCCCGGCGCCCGCGTCCCCGGCGTCCCCGGCGCCATGAAGGAACAATCCTTCACCCCAACGCGCTTTCGCTCGTTACGCGATCCCGAAGCCCTGCGCGCGCTCGTGGAAAACCTGCGGGAGGCGTTCTACATCACGAACGCACGCGGCGAGATCATCGACGCCAATCCGGGATTCCTCGCAATGCTCGGCGTGCGAACGCTGGGCGACCTGCGGTCGTTCTCGATGTCGGACATGATCACCGACCCCGAGCGTCGCATGGAAGAGCTCGAGTTGCTGGACGTGACGGCGACGGTGCGCGACTTCGAGTTTGAGATCGTGCGTCCCGACGGCGGCCGTCGCACGGTACTGGACAGCACGTATGTCTGCCACGACGCCACCACGGGCGAGACGTTCTACCATGGTGTCCTGGTGGACATCACTGACCGCAAGCGCCAGGAGGACGCGCTGCGTGAACAGAGTGTTCGCGACCCACTCACCGGCTGCTACAACCGCCGGTACCTCGAGGAGTTGCAGCACGAACTCGAGTCGGCGGAATCGCCCTTCGGCTGCATCTTCATCGACATCGACCACTTCAAGCAGTACAACGACCTGCATGGGCATGCGATGGGCGATACGACGCTCGTGCGGATGAGCCGGTTCCTCATGCGTCAGGTGCGCGCGGAGGAGCCGGTAATCCGCCTCGGGGGCGACGAGTTCCTGATCCTGCTGAATCCTGCGGATGAGGACGCCGTGGAGATGGTTGCCCGACGCATGCAGCTGTCTGCGCTTCGCACCGCGCCAGTGCCCTTTTCCCTGGGATGGAGCGCGCGCCGGCCCGGCGAATCCATGCAGGAGACGGTGAACCGTGCCGATCAGCGGTTGTTGACGGTGCGCATCAACGAACGCACGGCGACGCGCGGCGGCCCGACGCCGGAGTAGGTGCCGGCGCAGGCGGTGTGCAAGAAACCCAGCGGCCGGCGTCTCCCGGGTAACCACTACCCGGAGGACACCGTGCGACGCATCCTGTTCCTGCTGGCGATCTCGCTGCCCGCGCTCTCGTCGGCCCAGCTGAGCCGTCCCCCGATTGAGCGTGTGACGCCCTGCGAAGTGCGCGCCCGGTGCCCGGGTGTCGCGCGCGTCGTACGCAGCTCGAGTCGCGCCGTGCTGACCCTCGACGGACGCGTGCTGCGCTATGAGATCACCGAAAAGTTCGTCAATCGCGGTACGGTTGTCGGCGAGACCGACTACTTGCTGCCGCTGCCGGCGCGCGCCGCGTTCGAGGACCTCGCCCTCTCCATCGATGGAGAGATGGTGACCGGGGAAACCCTGCGGGCCGACCGGGCCCGCGCGATCTACGAGGAGATCGTGCGACGGCAGCGCGATCCGGCCCTCGTGGAATGGATGGGACAGGGTCTGCTGCGCACGCGCATCTTCCCAATTGCGCCGGGAGAAGAGAAGACGGTCGTGGTGCGCTTTCGGGCTATTGCCGATCGTGAAGGCGACGCGCTGCGCATTGACTATCGGCCGCCGGTGCGCGCCGGAGAGGATGCGGTGCGCAGCACGTTTGAGCTGCGCTACCCCGCGAGCGGCGAGTTTGGCCGGGCGTTTTCCCCGACGCACGACCTGCAGGCGGCGGAAGCAGGGAGCCTGCGCGCGATGCGCACCGACAACGTGCGCAGTGTCGTGAGCGTGCTCGTTCCGGTGCGCAGCGGGTCGGCCGCCTCCGTGCACGTGCTGACGCACGCCGTGGAGGGTGAGGACGGCTTTGCAATGATCACCGTCGCACCGCCGCGCGGCACGCGCGTCACCACGCCGCGCGACGTGACGTTCGTGCTGGACGTGTCGGGATCAATGCGCGGCGTGAAGCTGGAACAGGCGAAGGCTGCCGGGCGCGCGCTGCTGGCGTCGCTCAACACCACCGACCGGTTTCGCGTGATTGCGTTCTCCACGGACGTCCGCGATTTCCGCGACGGGTGGAGTGCGGCGACGCAGGGCAACGTCCGTGCGGCACAGCAGTACCTGCGTGAACTCACCGCCGAGGGTTCGACGAACATCTCGGGCGCACTGGAGGAGGCTCTGCGGTCGTCGCCGGCCACGGACCGCCTGCCGCTGGTGCTGTTCCTGACGGACGGCGCGCCGACGGTTGGTGAACGGCAGCCGGACCGCATTGCCGCATTGGCCGAGCGCCTGCGCGGGCGGCAGCGCCTGTTCACCTTCGGCGTCGGTACCGACGTCAACGCGTCGCTGCTGGAACAGTTGGCGATCAGTGGCCGAGGAACGGCACAGTTCGTGCGCCCCGAGGAGGACGTGGAGCGCGCGGTGGACGTGGTCGCCCAGCGCCTCACTCGACCGGTGGCCACCGACCTGCGTGTGCGCGTCAACGGCGTGCGGGTGGACCGGGTGCAGCCGGCTGGTGAGCTGGATCTCTTTTCCGGACAGGAACTGACGGTGTTTGCGCGCTATCGCGGCGGTCGGCGTGGCGCGACGGTGACGGTTGAGGGTGAATCGGCCGACGGTCCGGTGCGCTGGACGACGACGTCGGATTTTCCGGGCCGTGCCGACGAAAACTCGTTCGTGGCCAGGCTCTGGGCGGTGCAGCGCGCAGGGTGGCTGAGTGCAGAACGCCGACGCAGTGGCGCGACATCCGAAATGGACGACGAGTTGCGCCTGCTGGGCACGCGCTTTGGCATTCCGACCGAACTGACGTCGTACCTCGTGGTCGAACCCGGCATGCAGCCGGCAATGGATGCGGCGCGGCGCAATGAACGCCTGCAGACGTCGAGAGTGGCGGCGCCGGCGCCCTCCCTGGTCGGTGGTGTGAGCGCGGCCCGTTCCTTCGAATCGGCAAAGGCGGCGGCCGAGCAACGGTCGGTCACGACGATGGCCCAGCTTGATCGTGCGCAGGGGCCGCAGAACACGCAGCAGCAGTTCGTGCTCGGGCGCATCTTCACGCAGCACAATGGCCAGTGGAAGGATGCGCGGCAGGACGGCGCCTCGACGCGCGTGGTGCAGGTGCGCGCATTCTCCGAAGCCTACTTCCTGCTGCTTGCGCAGCTGCCCGCGCTGAAGGACGCGTTTGCCCTGGGGGAGCGGGTGTCGGTGCAGGGGCGCGCGGTGCGCCTGGAGCTGGACCCGGCGGGACAGGCCGCACTCACGGCGAGCGATCTCGCGGCGTTTCTGCGAGATTGGTAACCACGATGTCCGACATCGAACGTCTCTTCACGACCTATCATGCCACGCTGGTGCGCTACCTCACGCGCCGGCTGGGGGATCGTGACTGGGCAGATGAAATTGCCCAGGAGACGTTCGTGCGGGCGTTGCGACAGGAGCACCTGGTGAACGAGCGATCATGGCTCTTTGCGGTGGCCGGCAACCTGGTGCGCGATGCCGCGCGCAAGGACATCCGTCACCGCCGGCACCTCGCACTGCTGGCCGCCGAGCAACAGGATGCGCACGTGGAGGCTCCGGATGTCGTGATGGAGCGCGCCCTCGATGCGGCAGACGCACGGCACGCGCTCGATGCGCTGGCCGACCGCGATCGCCAGGCGCTGCTGTTGCAGGGAGAGGGACTCGACTACCCGGAAATCGCGGAGATCCTCGGCATCAGTGTGGGCTCAGTGGGAACGACACTATCACGTGCGCGGAAGCGCCTGGCCGAGACGTATGAGGCGCAGGTTGCCCAGCGCGCAGAGCGGGGGAAGAATGCCGGCTCCTGATGAAGGACTGATTCACGCCTGGCTCGACGGTCAGTTGCCACCGGATGAGGCGACTCGCGTCGAGCAGCTGGTGGCAACCGACGCCGAATGGGCCGCCGCGGCGGCCGAGGCGCGTGGGGTGATTGCCGCGTCGTCGCGCATCCTGTCGGCACTCGATCGAGTGCCCTCAGGTGTCGTTCCGCAGCGGACGGTCGCTCCGGTGGCGCGACGACTGCCATGGTGGACGAAAATGGCCGCTGCCGTGGTGCTGGTGGTTGGGGGGAGCACGCTCGTGATGCGTCGCGCACCGGAACCGCCTCCAGTCACTCCACTCGCGATGCCGGCTCGGGCGGGCGGTGCTGCGAAGGCGCCGTCAGCGACGACTTCGAGAGCCACAGTACGTTCTCTTGCCGAAGCATCCTCGGGTCAGGCGGCCAGTGCTGCGGCTATTGCTCCGGCCGCGCCTCCGGCCGCGCCCACCGCAGCGGTGGCTTCGGTGGGCGGCGTGTCCAATGAACAGGCCAAGAGCACAGCGGCGGCGGCCGATCAGACATCCCGTGCGCAGCAACTCGACCAAGCCCGCCAGGACGCGGCGCAGGTCATGGCCCAGCGCACGTCAGTGGAAATGCGACGCGAGGCGCCCATGTCGGCGAGCGCCAGAGAATCGGCGCGAGAGGTTCCGGCCCCGCTGCGCCTTGCCGCGCGCGCGCGCCTGATTACGGGTAGCTGCTATGAGCTGCGCGAGAATCGCACATCAGCGGTCGTTGGCGTCGTGATGCGCGGAGAGCGGACGCAGGGTGACACGCTGTTTCTGACTCCGGCGCGCACGCCGTCGCCGGCGCGCGCCTGGGTGGTCACTGCTGACGGGACGGTGCATGGCGTACTCACCACGGAACCCGACGGACGGGGCATGGTGCTGGTGTCTGCGCTGCCGGTGGCCTGCCCGACGCCGTAAGTCCCGTCAGTCGTCGACCGTCAGTGCGTCGAGATCGACGGCATCGCCGCCAAGCCCGGCCGCACTCATGAACCGCTGGTACTGGACGAGCGAGAAGTTGGTGAGTTTGTCCAGGTCGACGATCGGGAACTCGAATGCAAACGACGACACCGTGGCGAGCACGTTCGGCAGGTGACGATCCATCGTTGCCTGCACCACGGGGCGAAGCTCGGGATGGCCGGTGCACAGTTCGGAGATGACGAACATCCCGTAGGCGACATGACGCCCCTCGTCGCGGCGGATCAGCCGAAAGCCCTCCTGCAGCCCGGGTAGCCAACCGCGCTCGTTCAGCGCGTCATGCGCACCCACGTAGCCGGTGCGTGCCAGCATCGCCTCGACGACGCCCATGTAGTGCGTGACTGCTTCGGCATAACAGGAGAGAAGCACCGCCGGATCGTCCTCTCGGCGCAGTCGCTCGGTCACCTCCGCGAGGTCGTCGATGAGTACCGCCTGGGGCTCGGCGGTCATCTGCCTGGCGGTGGAGGTGCCGTCCTCGTCAAACACGTCGGCGAAGTAGCGCGCGAAGAACTCGAAATGCCTGGCCTCCTCGTACAACTGGGAGGTGAGGTACATCTCCTGGTCGATGCCGAGTCCCAGTCGATTCACGGCGCCGAGGAATGGCGACAGCGTATCGGTGACCGATTCCTCTCCGCGATAGAACAACGAGCAAAGGCGGTGGATCTGCTCGTCGTACTGCTCGCGCGCATGATCCCTGCGGATGCGCGCCCAGTGCTCGCGGTCGACGGTGAAATCAATAGCCGCCGGATCCCACGCCAACCGCTTGGAGTTGGTGTACAGCGAAAAATAGCGGCTGGATCTCTGTCGAGCGGTCAGTGGCATGGTCAACCGGCCTCATCGGGAAAATGCGTCGGCACGGTGCGCGCGCAGGCCACGAGGGCCTTGGCGGCACCGGCGTGCATCATCAGGGTGCTGAGCGATCCTTCGAAGGCGATCTTCTTGAGCGCGATCGCCATGACGGGGTCGGTGAGTCCCTGTACGACCTTCTTCCAGACCACGTATGGGGCGCGCAGTACGAAAGGCGCGGTGATTGCCGATGGCAGGAGTACCCGCACGGCAGTGCAGGCGCCGCGGTGAAGGTCAAACTCCACGGCGGCATCATCGGTGTACCCCAGGTTGGGCGTTGCGTCGAGCACGAGTGCCACGGGCCACGTCCAGTTGACGGCGGCCTCGCGGTACGCCAGGTCGGTATTGATGGCGGCGCGCAGGGCGTCTGCCCACGGCTGAGTGAAAGGACGCGGAAGGGTCACCGTGCGCGCGCAAGCTCGAGTTGCGAGATCCGGCGCGTACCGGGATACGGCACCTGCGCTCCCTTCATCATGCGCCACAGGATGTGGTTGAAGAGCACCTCGTCGGCGATGTCCTCGAACCGGAGATCGAGCCGGGCCGATTCGCGCGCCTCGCGCGTGGCGGGTGGGTTGACCTCGTCGAGATTGACGGCGGGCGTGAGGGCGGCATAGGGTCGCAGGTCAGGCGTGGTGCGCCAGATGTCGCGCAGTGGACGGCCGAAATGGTCGAACTGCGACATCGTACCGAGGCCGAGAATCTCCTCCATGGTCGCAATCACATCGGTGGTGTTGGCGAACCGGTGAAAGACGCCACCAGCGGTCCAGGGCGAAATGACGAACAGCGGCGAGCGGTGCGAGTCGACGTGATCGGGGCCGTTCTGTGCGTCGTCCTCGAGCACGAAGACCGCGGTGTTCTTCCAGAACGGCGACCTGGACAATGCCTCGATGATGCGCCCGAAGGCCAGGTCGTTGTCGGCCATGTGGGCGCGTGGTGTCGGCGCGTCGGCGCGCCCTCCAGACGTGTGATCGTTGGGAAGTCGCATGATCTGCAGGCGAGGCATGCTGCCGCGCTGCACCCACTGCGCGAACTCGGCCAGCCAGACATCGGCGCGCCGCTGATCGCGGATCTTCAGGTCGTACGAGGGGAAATCCTGGTTGGTGTGCGCGCGCAAGAACGGCTTGTTGCCGCGGTATCCGGTGGGCATCTGCTCGTCGCGGTCGGCATCGGCGGGAATCACGAACTCGCCAAAATTGCGGAACGAGACGCCGGCACGCTGCGCGAGGTTCCAGAGGTAGCCATTTGCCGGCTCAGCAACGTCATCATCATCGTCCGGCACACGGCCCCGATTGGTGCCTTCCCAGTCGTAGGTGCGCCCGCGGGCGGAATAATTTGACGGCACCGTCTTCTGCAGGTAGTCCGTCGTGTAGGCGGCCATGGACCAGTTGTGGCCGTCGGGGCTAGCCTCGGCGTTCACGAAGAAGCGGTCGAAGATGCCAAAGCGTTCGGCGAGTGCGTGATGGTTGGGAGACACGGGCCGGGGGAAGAACAGCAGGGACGTGTCCCCATCAGCCTGCGGCAGGTCTCCCAGCACCTGATCGTAGGTGCGATTCTCCTTCACGATGTAGATGACGTGCTCGATGGGAGGGTAGGTGAACTTCGGGCGCGGCGCTCCCCACAGGTTGGCGCTGGCGACGCGTGCGGTGAGCGGTGCCAGGTCACCGGCACCGGCACGGGCGCCGATGGTGGTGACGAGGGACCCCGTGGTCTGGCCCAGCGTGTACTGCCGGTCGTCAAAGCCCTCGTCTCCGCGGCCACGGCCAGGCCGCGGTCCCTGTGGATTGGGGCCGGTGCCGCGGCCCTTGCCGGTGAGCGTAATGAGCGAATCGCCGCGCACGATGACCGCCGTGGGATACCACTCCACCGGAACACGGCCCGACACGGTATCGGCGCCGGTTGCGCCGCGCACGCCGGACGTGACGGCGGTCAGGTCGACGATGGAAACGGCGTTGTTGTCGGCTTCGGCGATGAAGAGGCGCGTGCCGTCCTCGGAGAGGGCGAGCGCGTTCGGCGTGGAGCCTTCGCCCGGACCGCCCGGCGGGGTGACGACGATACTGGTGACGGCGCGACGACGGCGGGGCTCGAGCACTGTGATCCGATCGGTTGATCCCGAGGCCACAAAAAGCCGAGAGCCGTCGCGGCTGAGGAGCATGGCCGACGGGTGCCGGCCCGCCTTCATGCGGCCGGCTGGCGAGAGCGCCCCATCGGTGGGACGGAAGGCGGAGACCGTGCTGCCGCCCCACGAGGAGACATAGACGACGCCCTGGGGGTCGACGACGACGCCATACGGATAGCGCTCGACCCCGAAGCGCTGCACGACGCGGGCGGTGGCGAGATCGACCACGGCGAGCGAATCGGTGAGGTTCTCGGCGACGTACAGGCGCGTGCCGTCCGGTGAAAGGGCCAGACCGGCCGGGTACCGCTTGCCGTTCTTGTCCTTCGCCTTGGGCTCGATGACGATCGAGTCGGTGAGTTGTGCACGTCCGTCGGCCCACGCGTAGCGGTACACCACATCCTGATTGCCGCCGCTGGTGTAGAGCGTGCGTCCGTCGGGCGAGAAGGCGAGCCCAAGGAAGGCCGCCGCCTGCGGAAGCGTCTGCAGGATGCGACCCGAGGCGCGGTCGACCACCTGCACGCCCTGTTCGCGCCATCCGTTGAGGAGGACCACGATTTCGCGGCCGCTTGGCGACAATGTCATGGCAAGCGGCATGGAGCCCACGGGCCAGGCCACGCCGGCGGGATCGAGGGTGCGGCCCGTGGGGAGCTTCCGTGGACCCTCGTCCAGCGAGGTCGACGCAGGCCTGGAGGATGGTTGTGCGCCGCACGCGGCGAGCAGGGCGAGGGCAGCGGCGAATACGGGACGGCGCATGGTAAACGGGACCTTGAACGGGAATCGAGCGCGCAGGGGGAGCATTGCGTAGTGAAACATGACGTGAGGGGGTGTCTCGCCACGGAGAGTGCGACACGCCAACTTTGCTGAATGTACGACCACCTGCCGCCACCCGCTGGATCCAGTGCGTTGCGCGGTGGCCTCGCCGAATCACGAGAGGTGACCATGTTGCTTTTCCGCCGGATCATCACCAGCTGTGCGCTGCTTCTGCTGCCCGTCCTCGCGGCGGCGCAGTCCTTCGACACCTCGGCATTCGCCAGCCTGCGATGGCGCGAGATTGGTCCATCCCGCGGCGGCCGCTCGGTGGCGGTGGCCGGGTCGACCGCGCGTCCCTACGAGTACTGGATGGGCACCACGGGCGGGGGCGTGTTCAAGACCACGGACGGTGGCATGAGCTGGCAACCGGCGACCGACAAGTACTTCGGCGGTACGATTGGCGCCTTGGCGGTGGCCGAGTCGAACCCCGACATTGTGTGGTCGGCTGGCGGCGAGGGGGACATTCGCGGCAACACGGCGCCCGGCGAAGGCGTGTGGACGACCAGAGACGCGGGGAAGACGTGGACGCCGGTGACGTTTTTCGACGTGAAGAACCACACACGCCGCATTCTCATCCATCCCACCAACCCGGAGATCGTCTGGATTGGCGTGCTGGGGCACGCCTTTGGCGCCAATGACCAGCGCGGCGTGTTCAAGACGACGGATGGCGGCAAGACGTGGCGCCGTGTGCTCTTTCGTGATGCGACCACGGGCATCTCGGACATCGACGTCGACCCGAACGATCCCAATGTGCTGTACGCCGCATTCTGGCATGCCAACCGTACGCCGTGGTCGATGGTGTCCGGAGGTCCGGGCGGCGGCATCTTCAAGAGCACCGATGGCGGAGACAATTGGAAAGAAATCACCACGAGCCCCGGGCTTCCCAAGGGCGTGCTGGGCAAGATCGGGCTGACCATCTCGCCAGCGAAGTCGAGTCGCGTGTGGGCGATCATCGAAGCGGAGGAAGGCGGTGTGTACCGCTCGGACGACGGCGGTGCGACGTGGGCCAAGATCAACGAAGAGCGCAAGCTGCGGCAGCGCGCCTGGTACT
>CAYHCW010000010.1:0-16797 GCA_964355025.1 uncultured Gemmatimonas sp.
TCCCCCCTCACCAAGCCCCCGCACCCCGTACCCAACCCCGCCTTTTGTTACCCAGTTGCCGCCCCCTCGTCTATCCAAGGCATAGGAGCCCCCCGCTTGCTTGACGGGGGCTCAAGAGGATCGTAGGTTAGGGGCACTTGGGCCGACGGCCACAACTATAAGAGTGGCTGGCCGGTCTGGGCATGCGAAGTGTGGTACACGAAACGGACAAAAAGCACCCCGGGAGGGGTTGCTGGCTGGCCGTATCGTTGCCATATTTCCTGAGATTGGCCAGCAGTCCGTTTGGCCTCGCGAGGACGTCTTTCCGTGGATGGAGGCGTTGCGGGTGCGTGAGGATTCGTTCTCGATGTTTTCTTGTAGTGCAACTTCCACTGGGGATTCCATGAATTTCTCTCGTAAGATGATTTTCGTCGTTGGAGCCGCGTTCCTCGCGGCCTGCGGCGACAAGGTGACGGTGGCGGCTCCTACGCCGGCGACGCCTGCAGTCACGAAGATCAACAGCGTTGAAGTCGCGCCGGCCTCGGCGACGATCACCGCTGGCCAGGGCATCACGTTCACGGCTGCCGTGAATGCCGATGCCGGCGTCACCTCCACGATCGCCTGGACGTCGTCGGTTTCGACGATCACGGTGAGCTCGGCTGGTGTCGTCACGACGACGGCCGCCTCGGTCACGCCGGGCGCCGCGATTTGCGCCACGGCGACGGCTGGCACGCAGAGCGTCAAGGGCTGCGCCACGCTGGTCGTGGTCTCGACGCCGGCCGTCATTCCGGCTTCGGTCTCGATCAACTCGATCCAGGTGACGGGTGCCGTTGGTGGCGCCACGGTCAACCCGGCCGCTGTTGTCGGCGGCATCGACATCACGCTGAACGTCAACCCCGGCAACCAGACGGTCTCGAAGGTTGTGCTGCTCGTCGGTGGCGCGCGCACGGACTCGCAGACCTTCACGGCTGCTCAGGCCGCCGCGCTTCGCTTTGCCTCGGATGAGGCCATTGCGGCGCAGTCGACGTTCCCGCAGATCGTGTTCTCGGTCAACACGGCCAAGTACAACATGACGACGGGCGCTCCGGCGTGGCTGAACGGCACGCAGGCTGTGTCGGCGCAGCTCTACACCACGCAGGCTGGCACGGCCTCGGCCGCGACGGCTTCGGTGGCGACGAGCCTGACGTTTGCGAACGTGAACGGCTTCCATGTCACGACCACGGCGACGGGCAGCAACGTCGTTGACGGCACGGGCTATCGTTGGAACGGCAATGGCGCGCTGACGGTCAATGCACTCCCGGTCATGTATTCGGGCGCAGTGGTCGGCACGGTCAACGCCGCGCTGGGCGCCAACACGGCGGTGGGTTCGACCTGCGCCGGCGCTCCGGCTGCCAACACGGGCACCTCGTCCACGTCGCCGTTCGCCATCGCGATCGCGCTGACCGCTGGTCAGTCCCCGGCTGGTTGCACGACGACCTTCCCGAACATGCTGGCCCTGACCGCCACGACGGCGGCCGGTGACATCATCCCGACGACGACCAGCGGCGTGCTGAACACGCAGACTGGCCTTCGTTGGGACAACGTTGCCCCGCCGACGGCTGGCTTTACGGCAGCTCTGGCCGTGAACGGCCGCACGGGCAACTGGATCAACGACGTGGTTAGCCTGAACACGATTGTCAGCGCGACGAACGTGAACGGAGCGGTTGCTGCAGCGGTTGTTGACGCTGGCATCGGCGGCGCCATCACGTACTCGCCGAAGGTCGGCACGACCTTTACGCTTGCAAAGACTGGCACGGTCTCCGCGAACGCGAGCGCCTTGGCTGCTTCGGCCACGAACGCTGGCTATTGCGTCATCATGTACACGGCTGACCTGCTCGGCAACACCTCGGTGAGCCCGGGCACTGGCAGCACCTGCGCGCTTCCGGTTGCGGCCTCTGGCTACGTTCTGCCGGCTGGTGGCATCGGTTCGGTGCCGTTCGGCGTCGACCGCGCGAACCCGACCATCGCGTACAGCGGCGGTTTGGGCGCCAATGCGATGATCTCCACGGCGACGTTTGTCGGCGAGTTCAGCGTGACGGTTTCTGACACCGGCCTGGTTGGCAACTCGGGCATGCAGCCGGGTTCGCCGGTCAAGATGCAGATCACGCAGCGTATCGCCGCCGGCAACGGCGCTGGTACGACGAGCGCGAAGAATGCCGACGGAACGGCTGCGACCACCGCTGGTGTGCTGGCGTCGACTGGCGTCAACGCTGCCGGCAACCCGATCTACACGACGGCAATCGCCGCCCTGACGACGGACGCGTACTTCACCTTCAACGCGACGGCTGCGGACGCTGCGGGCAACACGGCCTCCGTGTCTCCTCGCACTGTGGCGCACGATGACGGCGCGCTGGTGGTTGGTCTCGTGGCGTCGCCGATCACGGTTTCGACCATCGGCTGGACGGGCAGTGCCTTCGTGAACGATGCGCTCGATATCGCGAGCTACTGGTTCTCGGCGAACTACGCGACGATGATCGGTGTCGGCGTCCCCGCCTTCGCTGCCGCTGCGTCGGTCGCCCCGGATCGCTTTGCCCAGGCTTCGACGGCTGTCAACGGCTTTGACGCGCCGTCGTTCCTGAACACGAATTACGCGGTGTCGAACACGGTCAACCTGCCGCTGGCCATGCAGGTAGGCGGCGTGCTGTATCCGATGTCCGGCATCAACGTGAATGCGACGAACGCTGGCAACCTGACCGTGAACGGTGTGTCGGCTGCGCCGCCTGCGGTTGCTCCGGCGCTTGCGGTGTTTGCCCCGGTCGGTCTCGCGACCTTCCCGGCGATCACCAGCAGCATCGCCAGCAACAACATCAGCAGCGGCGTCACGACGGCTGCCACGGCTGGTAACCCGGCCAGCGGCACGCTGACGGCGATTGCCACGGGCCCGACCGCGACGTTCAACAATCCGTTCTCGCGCGTGGATTTCTACGCGGTGAACAACGGTGGCGCGGCTGGCACGGAATGGCGCCTGATTGGTTCTTCGGCTGTTTCGACGCTCGTGGACGTGGGCGCGGTGCGCACGTTCTCGTGGAACCTGTCGATCAGTGGCGCGACGCTGTACACCACGCTCGGCTACACGGCGACGGCCATCACGAACGTGATCGCGGTTGGCTACAACGCCAGCGGCTCGATCGGCATGATCAACGCTGCAGCGTACGCGCAGAACATCATCAAGTAAGCTCGGAGTATCGGGCTTAGCAGCACCGCAGCAAGCAAAGGGTCCGGGCGAAAGCCCGGGCCCTTTGTGGTTTTCTTAGAGCGAGACAGAGAACGACAGAGTACGACAGAGTGCGACAGACAGGGCCAAAGCCCATCTGTCGTACTCTGTCGTTTTCTGTAGCACTCTGTCGTACTCTGCGCCCGTGACTTTACGCGTGCCCAGCCAGTCTTTCTCGGAACACCATTCCGCTAGATTTCGGCCGCGGCACCCCCGCTGCCGACGTCTGCGCGCCTCACACTCCGTCCTCCGCTCATGCGCCCATCGCTCCGCCTGCGTCGCGCGCTGGCGATTGCCGTCCTGCTGGCCCCGGCCCTGGCCGCGCGGGCCCAGGTCGCGTCGCCGTCCCTGACGGCCTACGCGCCCACCCTGACGTTCGGCACGGGGCTGATCAACGCGCCCGTGGCGTGGGTGTCGCCGGAGCACGGCGATGTCTGGCTCTCGGCCTCCGCCCGCGGGTTCAACCAAGGCACCCTCTCGCCGCGCCCCAACGGATCCATCTGGGACGTGACCCTGACGGCCGATGCGCACCTGTTTGGGCGGCTCTCGGTCGGCGGCTCGCTGTACGGCACCACCAACCAGCAGGTAGGAGCGCACGCGCTGCTGTTGCTGTACCGCCAGCAGGCGGACTTCAAGTGGCTGCCCAGCGTGGCCGTGGGCGTTCGCAACGTGGGCGCCAGCGCCCGCCAGGACCGCTACGTGACCGGCGACCGGCGCGTCGTGGACGCTCTGCCGGCGCCGCAACGCGTGGCTGCCGGCCTGATTGACGGCAGCCCGACGGTATACGGCGTGGCCACCCGTGAGTTCGTGGGCGCCAAGGCAAGCCTGGGACTCACGGTGGGCTACGGCACGGGGTTGTTCAAGAACGACGGCGGCATGGACTCGGTGTACAACACGAGTGGCACGCTGGCGTCGGGCCTGTTCCTGGGCGCTCGCGTTGCCGTGCCCCTCTCGCCCAACAGCACGATGGCGCTGATGCTGGAGAACGACGCGTGGGACTGGAACGCCGGCGTAGTGGTGACGATGGGTCACCTGACCGTCGGCCTGATGGCCACTGAACTCGAAGAGACCAAGGGCATTCCCCCGCTCGAGCCGCTGGCCAACTGGACGAAGACGAATCTCATGATTGGCTACCGTGGCTCGATTCCGGAGATCATCCGCGGGTCGCGCCAGCGCGCCGAAGCCGTGGAGCTCGAGCTGGAGGCGCGGCG
Source organism: uncultured Gemmatimonas sp. (assembly GCA_964355025.1). GTDB lineage: Bacteria > Gemmatimonadota > Gemmatimonadetes > Gemmatimonadales > Gemmatimonadaceae > PNKL01. The sequence goes on from CAYHCW010000010.1 coordinate 4,444, forward strand.
ACTGAGGCGCGAGGTGGCGCAGCGTGAACTGCGCATGAGCGAGCTGTCCACCCAGATTGGCCGCGCGAACCAGCGGGCGACCGCCGAGGCGGCCGCGCAGCGTGCCGCGCTGGAGAAGGCCCTGGACGCCGAGCGGGAGGCCGCCAAGCGGGCCGCTGACCGCCTTCAGACGGTCAAGCCGGGCGCCAAGCCGCCGGAGGCGACACCATGAGCCGCCGCACACGCACGGGCGCGCCAGTGGCGCTGGCGCTTTCGGTGGTCGTGCTCACGCTGGCCACTGTGGCCACGCGGGCCGAGGCGCAACGCGCAACCTTTACGCCCACGCTCTACTGGGACAGCGGGCTCATCGACACGCCGGCCGCCTGGGTGGCGCCGCTTGGTGGCGACCTGTCGTTTCACGCCACGCGCCTGCAGATGGACAGCACCGTGGCGCTGGGCGGCAAGGGGAGCGCCGGCCAGAGCTACAACTTCTCGCTGAGCGCGTCGCTGTGGGGACGCGCCGAGGTGGGCGCGTCGATCTTCACGAGCAACCTGAAGGGCGGGTTGTTTGCCAAGGCGCTGCTCTGGGACCAGTTGGACGGCGCTTTCCGCACCGGGATGGTGCACTGGCTGCCGAGCGTGGCGGTGGGCATGCGCAACGTCGGCAACGAGAAGGAAACCACGCGCTGGGCAGAGCCCGGGGTGGCGGGGTTCAACACGTCGCCCACCCTGTATGCGGTGGCCACGCGCACCTTTGCGGTGGGCCCCGTGAGCGAGGCGGGGGCGCGCGCCAAGTCGCAGCTCACGCTCAACCTGGGCGTCGGCAACGGCCTGTTCTCGAATGATGGTGGAGTTGGCGAGACCTATGCAAAGCACGCCCTGGGCGGCGCCTTTGGCGGCGCCAAGCTGGACTTTGCGACGTCGCGTTTTTCGAACCTGGCGCTGATGGCCGAGCACAACGGCTGGGACTTCAACTTTGGCGCGGTGTATGACGTGCGCGGGCTGCGTGCGGGCGTCTATCTGCTCGAGGCCGACGCGGGCAGCGCGGCTCCGGGGAGCTGGTCGTACAGCAAGGTGGCGTTCAGCGTGGGGTGGCAGACCAACGCACTGGCGCTGGTGCGCGGCAACAAGATGGAAGCACGCGTGGCCGAGATCGAGCGTGAACGCGACGAGCTGACGCGCGAGATTCGCGCGGGCGAGCAGCGCGTGGTGGGGCTCGAAACGCAGCTGCGCACGGTGGAAGGCGCCACGGAGGCCGATCGCCGCTCGCAGCGGGAACTACTCGAGGGCAAGCTGCGCGAGGAGCAGGAGGCGTTGCGGAGGCTGCAGGAGAGATTGAAGGCGAGGAAGCCACCAGCGTAGGGGCAGATGCTAGGTGCTAGGGGCTAGGGGCTAGATGCAACGAACCACACTGAACGGATCACGGTGAACCTCAAGAGAACCATTTCACGCCTGTGGCTTGGCGCGGCGCTGCTTGCCGCGCCGCTTGGCGTGCATGCGCAGCAGAAACCGGTGGACCCGGCGCAGCAGCTGAAGTCGCTGCAGGAGCAGCTGGACCTCACGCGCAAGCAGCGGCTGGAGCTGGAGGCTCGGCTGGAGCGCGAGCTGGCGGCGGAAATTGCCCAGCGCGCGCAGCAACTGGCGATGGGTGGCGAGATTGGCGCGCTGCAGCGCCTGGAGCAGCTGCTCGACAGCGCGCAGGCACGGCTGCTGGTGCAGCGTGACCGCATCCGCCTGCTGGGCGATGCGGCGCGCACGCCGGGTGCGAGCGTGCTGGTGGTGCTGCTGCGCATGGACCAGCTGCCTCCCGGCGAGGTGGGCGCGGTGCTGATGCTCGATGGCGTACCGGCCCTCACGCGCACCTTCGGTGCCGAGGAGGTGAAGACGCTGGCCGCCGGCGCCGCCGAGGAACTGTATCGGGGCGAGGTGCCGCCGTCGACGCATCGCCTGCTGCTGCAGGTGGCGGGCAAGGGCCTGAATTCGGGGGCAACCATCGAGGTGCCGTCCGCGCCGCAGTTGATCACCTATGTGGAGTTCTCGCTGCGGGGCGGCACACTGGTCGCGTCGACGTGGACGAGTTCCTCGTCGTCCGGCTACTGAGGATGCGACGCCGGTGACCGTTCGCTCGCTGGCCCGTGCGGTGGCGCTGGTTGCGCTGCCGGGCGCGTTGTGGGGGCAGCAGACTGCTTCGCCAACTGACCTTGCCCGCTCGTGGGACGCCGAGCGGCGCGTGGCGCTGCAGGAGCTGGCCCAGGGACGCGTGGTTTCGGCGGTCGCGCATCTCGAGCGCGCGCGCGCGTTCATGGAGCGCGCCGGACGCGATGACGCGACCGTGCTCACGCCGCTGGCGCTGGCCTACGGGCGGCTGGGACAGACGGACGCCTTTGCGCTGACCGCCGACCGCGCGTTGCGCGCAGGGGCGACGGGGAGCGACGCCGACGCCGTACGCGAACGCCTGGCGCGCCTGCGGGCCGAGCAGGGCGAGATGGGCGCCGAGCGCGGCGTGCCGGTGGGTGACCCCGGCGAGAGCGCAGCGCGCGACGAGGCGTGGCGGCGGTACCGCGCGGGTCAGTGGGCGCCGGCGGCCGATGCGTTTGGGAAGCTGGCGCTCGGTGCGGTGTCGCCCCTGCGGCGGGGCGAAGCCCGCCTGATGGCGGCGCAGGCGCACCTGGAGGGCGGGCATGCCGACAGCGCACGCGCCTGGTTTGCCGCCGCGGCCGACAGCACGCGACTGGCCATCGCGTCGGTGGACGCGCGCTTCGACAGCACCGTGGGCACGCCGGCACAGGCCATCGTGAGGGCGAGGGCGTTTGCGCTGATGTACGGTGACGCGGCATCGTCGGGGCGCCTGCTGGTGGCGCACCCCGACACCGTGCGAGCGCTGGCGGGCGCCCCGGCGCTGCACGTGCAGACGAGCTCGGAGCTTGCCGTGACGGAGCGCAGCCTGGGCGCGGCGCTAGGCGGTGCCGGCGTGCGCTCGGCGCTGCGGCTTCCGTTTTCGGCGGGCGGCGTGGGGCGCGTGCGCGACGTCGCGGTGGCGCTGCGCGAAGCGGACGCCCGCGCGGCGCGCGCACAGCAGGCGCTGGACGACGCGCGGCGCGCGCAGAGCGCCCGCGGGGCGGCCGCCGCCCAACTGGTGCGCGACGCCACGGCGATGGGCGATTCGCTGGTGCAAACGGAGCGGCTGGCGCGCGCCCTCACGGATTCGGTGATGCGCCGCGACGAGTCGATTGCGTTGACGGTGCGCCAGTATCGCGCCACGCTGCTGGGAAAGATCGCCGCGGTACGCGACCTGGCGCGCGCCAACGGGCGGCGCGTGGACAGCCTGACGTCGGCGGCGCGATCACTGACGCCGGAAGCGTCGCAGGTGGCCCGTGACGAGATGACGACGGCGGCCAGCTATCAGCGCATCGCCGCGGCCGCCGAGGCAGCCCTCGACTCGGGACTGGTGCGGCAGCCGGTGCTGATGCGCCGCGACAGCATTCATGCGCGGCTTGCGGCGCTGCACGCGGCGCTGGCCGACGAGCGGGTGAGGCAGGACAGCACGCGCGTGGCGGCAGTTGCCGCCGCAGCGCGTGTGGCCGGCGAGTGGTCGTTGCGCGAGCGCGCGCTATTGGCACAACAGGGCGTGCTGCTGACCTCGCGTGACAGCGTCGAGCACGTGGCCGCGACGGCCGTGGCCGACGAGCTGAGCGGCCGTGCCCAGCAGTGGCGCGTGGGGCTGGCCCGGGATCTCGAGGGTGCGGAGTTCGGGCTGGCGTCGGCGCGCTTCTTTGCCACGCTCGACCTTGCCGACGCCGCTGCCGCGCCGAGCCGCGAGGCGGCGATCAACGACCTGACGGCGGTGGCTGCCCGGTATCCGCAGGGCGCGCTGCGCCCGCGTGCCGTGCTGCAGCTGGCCGAACTGCTCGCCCGCCGTGCCGACGCAGTCTACTCGGCGGCGCAGCGAGCGGGCGGCAATACCGAGCGACCGGACTACGCGGCCGCGATTGCGCGACTCGACGAGTTCCTCGCGCTGTATGCCACGGACGCCGAAGCGGACGGCGCCGCGTACACGGTGGCGTCGCTGAATTTCTCGTCGCAGCGGTGGGACGACGCCGCGCGCGCGTGGGAACGGGTGATTGCCAGCGAGCAATCGCGCTACCGCCCGGAGGCGTTCTATCGCCTCGGCGAGACGCGGTTCGAGATGGCCATCCGCACGGCGGGCGACGCGCGACGCGCGCTGCTGGCGCAGGCCTCGTCGGCGTACGAAAAGGCCATCACGCTCGCTCCGCGCGATGGCGACGTGTACTACCTCGCGATGTACAAGCTGGGCTGGTCGAGCTATGTGCAGGCCGAGCGGCAGAGCTCCGACGAGTACCGGCGCGCGGTGGACGTCTTTGCGCGCCTGGTGGCCGAATACGACCGGCTGGCACGCGAGCGGCAGTCGCGGCTGTCGCTGCGCGATGAGGCCATCAACTACATGGCGATCGCGCTGACGCAGATTGGCGGGGCCAACGACGCCATCCAGTACCTGACGTCGCTGCCCGACCTGCAGACGCGCCTGCTGGTGCTGAGGCGCACGGCGCGCGCGCTGCGTGAGCAGGGAGAGTTTGCCAGCGCGGCGCTGGCGTTCCGTGCGGCGGTGGACCAGGCACCAACGGACAGTGAGGGGTTAGGGGTGGCGGGTGAGTTGGTGGATCTATTCCAGAACCGGATGCTGGAGCAGGATCGCGCGCAGCAGGCGCGGCTGCAGCTGGTGGAGGTGTACGCGCCGGAGTCGCCCTGGGGGCGCGCCAACCCAGCGCGCGCCGACGTCGCGGCGCGTGAGCGCGAGCGGGTGCTTCGCGATGCGGCGCAGTTTGAGCTCTCGCGCGCGGCCAAGGGTGGCAAGCCGGTGTACGCCAGCGCGTCGGAGTTGCTGGCGCGCTATCAGCGGGAATTTGCGCGCAGCGACAGCGCCGTGCGCATGAGCGTGCTGTACGCCGAGGCGCTGTTTGGCGCCGGCGACTTCGTGAAGGCGGGCGCCGAGTATTCGCGGGCGGCGGCACGCGGCGACACCGCGCTGGCGACGGCGGCGCGGCGCAATGCGATCGTGGCGTTCGACAGCGCGTTTGCGCACGCGCCAACGGATCGCGCGGTGCAGGACTCGTTGTTTGCGGCGTCCGATCGCTTTGCGGCCCAGGCCTCGGAGGGCGATGCGCGCCAGGCGACGATCTCCAAGGGCCGCCGGGCGTCGGAGGCCGGCCGCTGGGAGGTGATGGTGCAGGCGTTCGACGGCTTTGCGGCGCGATGGCCGACGGACGCATTTGCCACGGACGCGCGGAAGCTCGTGGGCGACGCGCGCTACCGCCTTGGGCAGTACGCCGAGGCGCAGAAGGAGTGGGGGACGGCGCAGCGCGCCGCCGCAGCGGCCGGGCGCAAGGCGCTGGTGGATTCGATCGTCGGCGCGCGCATTGGCGCGGCGGCGCGGGCGGCTGACTCGCTGGTGAAGGCCGGAGAGTTCGCGCGGGCCACCGACGAGGTGTACCTGCCGCTGGCACGGGACATCGGCGACCCGGTGCGTGCCGGCGATGCGCTGCGCAACGCCATCGAGGTGCAGCTGACGGCGGACAGCCTGTCGCGCCTGAAGGGTGACACGGCGGCGTCGCGCGCGGCGCGCGTGCGCGCGGTCGAGGCCATCGCCGTGCTCGCGCGCGACTTTCCGTCGTACCAGTACACGTTCACGTACCGCACGGTGCGCGCGCGCCTGTTGTCGGACGTGGGCGACGCGGCCGGCGCGGTGACGGCGCTGCGCGAACTGATTGCCGCCAACGCCACGTGGCCCGGGCGCGCTGACGCGATGGTGCGCACGGCCGTGCTGCTGGACTCGCTGGGTCGCCGCGCGGAAGCGGCGGTGGCGTACGAGCAGGTGAGCGTGGCATACCCGCAGGATCGGCGCGCGGCGGACGCGGCGTACAACGCCGCCGTGACGTTTGCCGATGCCAAGGACGCGGCCAATGCGGCGCGCACGTTTGCGAGTTTTGTGCAGCGCTTCGCCCGCGATGCGCGGGTGGCAGACGCGCAGCGCCTGCGGCTCGACCAGCTCACGCTTGCCGGCGACTCGACGACGGCCGCCACGGAACTGGCGCGCCTCTGCGTGCGCCCGGCGGGGGTGCTGGCCGATCGATGTGCGGCGCGCGCGGCCGAGGCTGCGTACCGCGAGGGGATGGCGCTGTGGCCGCGGTATGAGGCGATGAAGCTGGTGGTGGCCGTGCGCGCTGACCTCACACGCGCCGGGGTGGACAAGGCGTCGGCGCCCAAGCAGCTGCTGCTGCGGCAGCTCAGTCAGGCCTTTGCGCGTGCCATCGCGACGGGCGCGAGCGAGTGGCTCTCGGCGGCGTCGTTCCAGACCGGGCTGGCCCAATGGCACTACGGGCTGTTCCTGCGCGACGTGCAGTTGCCGGCCGAGCTCACCGATGCGCAGAAGCTGGCCGCCGTGCGCGGGTCGGCGCAGCAGGCGCAGCAATATTTTGACGCGGCGCGCGCCACGTGGCAGGCGCTCGTGGAGAAGGCGGCGAAGGGCGAGTTTGCGAACAGCTGGGTTGTGCGCGCTCGAGAGGCACTCGAAGGGAAGGGAGTGCCGGAGCGGGGGGTGGTGCCGCAGTAGATAGGGGCTAGGGGCTAGGGGCTAGGTGCTAGGGGCTAGGGGCTAGGTGCTAGACGGACGGCGTAGAACGTACAGCGTAGAGCTTAAAGGTTCCCTTGTAGTCAACTAGATTTCGGACTTGTCGATGTCCTCATTCTCCAACTCCGCGCGAATCGTGCTGGCGCTCGCTGTCGTGGCCGTCGCGCCGACGGTCGCGCGTGCGCAGCAGTCGGCCCCGCCGCCCGCTGGCGTGCCGGCCGCGCCGAGAACACGGCGCACGGTGGAGATTCGCGCGCAGGCCCCGGCGCCCGAAGTGATTACCGTGCGTCCGCGCGAGGTGCCGCCGTACACTCGGCGGTTGCTCGTGCCGGCGCTGCTGGCCTATCCTGATTCCACGGGCGCCCTGCGCGCCAGCGTGGTCGTGCCCGCTCCGGCAAGTGCCGAGGCGCGCGCCGCCGCGAGTCCCGATCGGAGGATCCGCACGCCATGAGCACCTTGCTGGAGTATTATCGCGGCGGTGGTTCCGTCATGCATGCCATCCTCGCGGTGGCGGTGCTGGGGCTCGCCGTCTTCCTTGAGCGCATGTACACGCTGGTGCTCAAGTCCAAGGGCAACTCGCGCGAGTTCATCGAACGCGTGCTCTCGCTGGCGGAAAGCGGCAAGACGACCGAGGCCGCCAAGCTGTGCGCGACGGCCAGCGGCGCCATTCCGCACATCGGCGACTACCTGCTGAAGTCGCAGAGCCGCGCCGAATCGGACCTGCAGAACGTGGCCGACGCCGCGTCGATTGCCGCCATCCCGGGGCTGACGCGCCGGTTGCACTACCTGCCGATGCTGGCCAATGTCGCCACGCTGCTGGGCCTGCTGGGCACGATCTTCGGCCTGCGCGAGGCCTTTGCGTCGGTGGCGATGGTGTCGGCGGCCGAGCGGTCGGGGCGACTGGCCGGGGGCATTGCGATTGCGCTGAACGCCACGGGCTTCGGCCTGCTGGTCGCGATTCCGCTCTCGGTGGCGCACGCGTGGTTGTCGAGCCAGGCGGAGGGCCTGATTGAACGGGTGGACGAGTTTTCGGTGCGCCTGATCAACGCGCTGACGACGCGCCGCGCCGAGTAGCGGCGGCCGCCGGGACCCGACGTGGCGTCGAGCTATTTTCATCGCACCCGGATGCGCCGGGCCGAGCGCCGATCGGGGCTTGGCGGCTCGGAGAGCGGGCACCTCAACCTGGTGCCGCTCGTCGACATCCTCACGTCCATCGTCTTCTTTGCGCTGTTGACGTACGCCGGTGCTGCGCTGGCTGCGCTGACGGCGTTCGACCTGGAACTGCCGCCGGTGGTGGTGACCAGCGCCGACCAGCTGAAGGACATCAAGAGTGAAAAGGAGGTGCTGAACCTCCTGCTGGCGGTGCGCGTGTCGAGCGATCACCTCGAGGTGGAGCATTCGGCCGAGGGCGGGTTTCACACGCGCATCGACAGCCTGAATGCGACGGCGCTCGACTCGCTGCAGGCGCTGATGACCGAGATTCGAGGCCGGTATCCGCAGAACCGCGACGTGCTCGTGATCCCCAGCGACGAGGTGGCGTACGACGACATCGTGCGCGTGCTCGAGCGGCTGAAGAAGGCGCGCTACAGCGGCATCGCGCTCGGCACCAAGGCGCGGGCCACGCCGGTGACGGTGCCATGAGTCGCGTACGCGACATGCGCGCCGTGCGGCGGGCGCAGCAGTTCGGCAAGTTCCGGGTGACGCAGCTGAACCTGGTGCCGCTGGTCGACACGTTCGTCTCCATCGTGTTCTTTGCCCTGACCACGGCGACTGTTGGCGAACTGGCGCCGGTCGTGCCTGGCGTCACGCTCCCCGAGTCATCGGTGGGAACGCCGGCGCTGTCGCAGTTGACGCTGGGCATCGGCGCCACGGTGACGCTGGGCAATCGGCCGGTGATGAACACCATCGACGCGGCGGCCGAGCTGAGTGACGATGCGCGGCGCCCGCTGAAGGTGCCCACGCTGTACCGCGCGATGAAGTCGCTGGCCGACTCGCTGCGCACCGCGCAGGGCGTCGGGGCCGACGGGGCCATCAAGGTGGCGTTGGCCATCCAGGGCGACCGGACGATGCGCTACGACCTGTTGTCGCGATTCATGCAGACGGCGCGCCTGGCGGGCTTCTCGCGCCTGTCGCTGCAGGTGCAGCGCGTGGACGGGGTGGCACCGTGATGGACTCCGAGACGCGCGTGCTGGCCGTGTCGCATGCGATTGCGACGGGACTCGGCGCGGCCTGGCTGGCGCTCGTGTACCTGTCGCCGGCGCCGCCGCCGTCGATCGCGCTGCTGCGCGCCGACGAGGTGGCGCCCATTGAGGTGCAGTTCGACGATCCGCCGCCGCCACCCAGGCAGGTGGCGCCGCCTCCCGAACAGGCGGCGGTGATCAACCAGGCCGCCCCGACGAACGCGGACAAGGAGAAGCAGCGCGCGGCGAAGGAGGAGGCCGAGATTGGCGACGCGTTTGGCGGCGGGAGCACCAACGCACTGGTGGGTGACGTCACCAATGCGCTGCGCGGCGTCGAGGTGGCGAAGGGCGAACAGGGCGGGGGCGGTCGCAAGGCGGTGATTGGCTATGGCCAGGGCGGCGCCGGCGTGCGCACGCCGGGCAAGGGCTTCGATGCGGCCGCGGCGGCCGCGGCCTCGGGCATTGGCAAGGTGAATGCGCAGGGCGGCGTGGTGCGCGCGAGCATTCGCGTGGCCGCACCGCAGATCGTGCAGCGGCCGGGCGAGAAGGCGAGCCGCGACATGGCGCAGCTGGGCACATTCGTTCGCTCACGCCAGGCGCAGCTGCAGTTCTGCTACCAGGAGCAGGGGCTGGTGCTGAACCCGGCCCTCGCGGGCTCGATTGGAGTGGAAGTGACGCTCGCGCCGAGTGGCGCGGTGGCCGCGGCGCGCGTGACCGAGCGGACGTGGTCGGGGGCAGGCGTGGCCGAAGCCGAGGGGTGCATCTTGCAGCGCATTCGGGGACTGGCGTTTCCGGCGTCTGGCGCGGTGGGAAATGAGACGTATGGCTTCTCATTTGTTTTCAATCGATGAAGCGGAAGTCAGATGACCACGGAACCGGAACGCGGATGACAACGTGAATCGGAACGCGGATGGCGGAACGGGAAACCGAATGCGGAATTTGAAACGGAAGGCGGGATGGGCATGCTGCCTTGTCGTCCTTGCCTTCGCCCTCGCCGCGTGTGGCGGCGAAGGCACTTCGAAGTCGACGGCTGCGGCTGTGGCCGCGTTCAGCACGCCGGCTGACACGCAACGGGTGGATCTCGGCGCGGTGAGGACGGGCTTGCCGCCGGCGGTGAGCGATTCATTCATCGCGCCGCAAAAGGCGCCGCGGCTCCGCATCGAGAACATCCCCGATGCGCCGGAGGCGCTGATGGATGCGGTGCAGCGCGAAGAGGGGATATCGCGCTTCTGCTACCAGGAGTTCGGGCAGAAGGTGGATCCGAAGCTCGTGGGCGTCGTGGCGATGGTCGTGATCGTGGATGTCGGGAAGATCTGGACCGCGCGCGTGGGAGCCGATGCGTGGTCGTCGAAAGCCGGCCAGGACGTGAACGCTTGCCTGGTGGAGAAGGCGCCCGAGGCCTGGAAGCTGCTGCCGGGGGCGAAGGTGGCGCCTGGGCGGTATGTGGTGCAACTGCGTTTCCGGCCGACCTGAAACGGCAGGTGCCAGGTGCTAGGAGCTAGGAGCTAGGTGTTAGGTGTTAGGTGCTAGGTGCTGGGTGCCACCCAGACCGCCGTGAGGGGCATTATCTTGCATGGAGCGGCAGCGCTGGAGGCCGCCTGACCCGGTAGCTCAGTCGGTAGAGCATGCGGCTTTTAACCGCCAGGTCGTGGGTTCGATCCCCACCCGGGTCATTCGATAACTGCAGGTGCTAGGTGCTAGGTGCTAGGTGCTAGGTGCGTGACCTTCGAAGTGATACGCAGGGAAAAGCCTGAGGTTTGGTCGGGTTTTCCTTCAGGGAAAATCCGACAGCCCCTTATGGTCTGTGCGGGGTGTTCCCCGATAAGCTACAGTGTGATGCCTCTCGCCGGGGAACTCAGCGACACCAAGGTGCCCTCGCAGCTATTGCGGGAGGACGGCGTGCGCCTGTCGCGGGCTGCGCCGCCCCGGGGGTTCGTGGACTGGATCATGCGCGTGCCGCTGTCCGCCAAGCTGCTGGGGGCGAACCTGCTGGTGGCGGTGATTGCGCTGAGCGCGATGTTCATTTCGCACACCCCCGGCGAAACCCTGATGCAGTCCCTCGTGGTGGGCATGTCGGCTGTAGTCTTCAGCCTTGCAGCGAACTTCGTGCTGGTCACCGTGGCCCTGCGTCCGCTGCGAGAGCTCGAGCGCACTGCGCAGCGTGTCTGGGCCGGCGACCTGACGGTGCGCGCTCGATCGACGCAGACCGAGGACCACGATCTGGGCCGGGTGCGATCGGCCATCAACCTGCTGCTGGATGGCATGCACCACGACCGGGCGCGCATGCGCCGCCTGGCGCTGCACGCCATCACCGTGGGCGATGGCGAGCGCGCGCGCGTGGGGCGTGAGCTGCACGAATCGTCGGCGCAATGGCTTGCCGGCATGACGCTCGAACTCGCCGCGATGGCGCGTGACGCGGAGGACCCCGAGAACCGGCAGCAGCTCGACCGCATGCGGGAGATGGCCCAGCACGTGCTGGAGCAGGTGCGCGCACTGTCCGAGACGCTGCATCCGCGGGTCCTCGACGATCTTGGACTGGCGCCGGCGCTGCAGCATCTGGCGCGCAAGACGTCGGAGCGCGGCGTCTCCACGTCGGCCGACACGACCGACGCCGACGCCGCGATTCCCCGACACGTGGCGAACGTGCTGTACGACGTCGCGCGCGAAGCCGTGGCAAACGCCGCGCGCCACGCGTCGGCGACCCATGTAGAGGTGTACCTGACCACCGACCAGGGACGGGTGCAGCTGGATGTGCGGGACGATGGTCGGGGGATGGATGTGGAGGAGAAGGAACGCGGCGGCTTCGGGCTCTTTTCGATGCGCGAGCGCGTGGCGTTGGTGAATGGTACTTTTTCACTGGAGAGCCGGCCGGGCGATGGCACGCGTGTCGTCGCATCGGTGGCGCTCGATAACGAGGACGGACGATGAGCAGTGACCTGATTCGCGTTCTGCTGGTGGACGACCACGCCGTGGTGCGTGCCGGCGTCAAGGCGGTGCTTGGCGCGGCGAAAGACGTACACGTCGTGGGAGAGGCCGGGTCGGGCGCCGAAGCGCTGACCCTTGCCGAGCGCCTGAAGCCCGACGTGATCGTGATGGACATTTCGCTCGGCGACACCGACGGCATGGCGGTGACCCGACAGATCGTGGCCAAGGGGCTGCCGTCGCGGGTGCTGACGCTGACGATGCACGCCGAGGAAGACTACCTGGTGACGATGCTCGAGGCGGGCGCCGCCGGGTACGTGCTGAAGACGGCTGCCGACCGCGACCTGCTCGACGCGGTGCGCACCGTGGCGCGCGGCGAGGTGTACGTGCGTCCCGATGCGGCGCGCATCCTGGCCAAGGGCTACACGCGCAAGGACCCGCTGCATGCGGAGCGCCAGCGCTTCGAGAAGCTCACCGAGCGGGAGCGCGATGTGCTGCGCCACACGGCACAGGGATTCAGCGCTCCGGAGATCGGCGAAAAGCTGTTCATCAGCCCGAAGACGGTGGACACCTACAAGCAGCGCATCCAGGACAAGCTTGGGCTGTCGCACCGGCACGAGTACGTGC
>CAYHCW010000011.1:0-15682 GCA_964355025.1 uncultured Gemmatimonas sp.
TCGAGCAGCTCATGAAGGAGCGCGACGCCATGTTCCGCCGGAACCCGAAGACGACATTCGTGGCGGCGCACATGGGCTGGCACGCCAATGACCTCGCGCGGCTGGGCAGGATGTTCGACGAGATGCCCAACGTGAACGCCGAGGTGGGCGCGGTGCTGTACGACATCGGCCGCCAGCCGCGCGGGGCGCACGACTTCTTCGTGAAGTACCAGGACCGGATACTCTTCGGCAAGGACTCGTACCAGCCCGAGGAGTACCCGTATTACTGGCGCGTGTTCGAGACCCGCGACGAGTACTTCGATTATTACCGCGGTTACCACGCATTCTGGAAGCTGTACGGCATCGACCTGCCGGACGCGGTGCTGAAGAAGGTGTATTACCAGAATGCGCTGCGGATTACGCGCGCGCTGCCGCAGGCGGGGTGGCGGAAGTAGGGAACTGCAACTGCGCACCACGAAGGGCGAAGAACGCGAAGGTTCACGAAGAAGCGCTGGGGGGAATGAAGTCGAGGGAACTCGTGTGCTGAGTACTGGTGGCGGTGTGGGACGCCCTGCAGGTTTGGTGGCGCTCCCCCCCGCGCCTGTCGGCCAGACAGACGATCAGTGTGCACTTGTCCCCCCATCCTCCAGGAAGTGCAGATGCGCGAACTCCGGACGACCGTGCTCACGGCCGTGTTCACCGTTGTGTCCGTGGCCGGCTGTGGCGGCGGTGAGAGCTCGACGGCGCCGGCGCCGGCCGCGAATGCCAAGTACGAGGGCGTGTTCGCGTCGGGCAGCGAGCGCGGCACGATCAGCCTTCAAGCGGGCTCGCCGGCGACGGGGTCGTTGGTGCTCGGTACGACGCCGCCGGTTGCGCTGACCGGCACCTACACCGCCGCCACTGCCGCGTTTGCGCTTTCGGGTGGTGGGTACACGGTGCAGGGCACCGCCGCGAGCAATGCCGTCACGGGGACGGTGAGCGGCACCGGCATCAACGGAGTCGGCACGATGTCGGCGGTGGCGGCGGCCAGCGCCTCCGTCACCACGCGCTACTGCGGCGTGTTCACGGGCGACGACTCCGGCATGGCCGACATCATCGTGTCGGGCGGCGTTGCCGCCGCCTCCATCACCGGCATGGGCGGGGGCTATGGCATGGTCGGCACCGCCAGCGGCTCGTCCGTCACGGTGAGCGTGACGGGCAAGGAACCGGGGACGGGCCGGACCAACACCATCACGGCCAACCTCACGGTGAATGGCGCAACGATCAGCGGCAGCGGGTCCAGCACCTTGTATCCGAATGACAAGGTGAACGTCACGGCATCCATCAGCGGGTGCGGCGCGGCAGCGCAGGCGGGGCCATTCACGTCGTACGTGGGCTTCGCCGGCAACAACGGCAAGACCGGGCTGCTGCAGCTCAACGCGACGTCTCCTGCCACGGGGAGCATCGCGTGGAATGGCGGCAGTACCACCGCGCTGACCGGAACCTACGCCGCGACCACCGGCAAGTTCGTCGTAACCGGCGCCGACAACGTGTCGATCACGGCCACGGCGACTGGCGTGAACCTGACGGGGACCATCAGCGGTCCGCCGGCGCCCTATGGCGGTGCGAGTGTGTGGGCGATGGGCGCCAACGCCGCGACGCCGGTGAGCCGCTTCTGCGGCTCGACCACCGGCGGCATGGCAGGCTCCGTGATCCTGCTTTCCGGCGGATCGAACATCCTGGGGCTCTGGATCAACGGCGGCGGTTCGATCCTGCTGAATGGCTCGGGCGGGACGGGATGGTTGTATGCTGCCGGCAGCACACAGATGTTCTTCGCCGCCACGGGATCGAGCGCGTCGTACTCGGGCACGTACGCGCACGTCAACGGCGCGGCGGGGTCCTGGTCCGTGTCGGGGTGCTAGCCGTGCCGCAGGATCATTCCGTTCAACGCATGCCGTCCCCCACTCCGGAGTCCCTGATGCGCCGCGTTTCCCTGCTGCTGTTGCTGCCCGTGCTTGTGAGCTGCGACAAGCTTGCCGCGCTGACCGGTCCCTCCGGGAGCTGCCAGGGACCCCAGGCCTACACCGTTGGCGCGACAGTCACGAGCAAGCTGGGGAACAACGAGTGTGGCGGGCCGGGCGACATCGACGGACACCTGTACGCGGTGACGCTCACCCAGCAGACCAACTTCCTGGTGACGATGACGCCCTCGGGCTTCAAGGGTGCCTTGGGCATTTGGACTGCGGACGGTCGGCGCGTCTTCGAGACGAATGGCAGCGGCGTGCAGAGCGCCAAGGTTTTTCTGCCGGCTGGGCAGTACACGATCGCCGCCGGCCGGAATGCCTTGGATGGCGGCAGCTACACACTCACCTCGGCGCCGACGTCAGTGGACGGGACTCCCACGCCCCCCTACGTCTGGACAGTGCGCGGTGCAGTCATCGTCGGGACCGTGACCTCGAGCGACGGCGCGGGCAACCTCGGGTCGCGGTTTGATGGTTACGATCTTGTGATGCAGGCGGGGGAGAGCATCACCGTGACGGCGACCATGGCCCAGGGTGGGACCATCAATGCCGGGCCGAACCAAGAAACGGGCGTCGAGAAGGTCGTGCCGAAGGGCGGTTCGGCGACGATCACCTATACGGCAGCGTCCGCCAGCAACTGCTGCATCGTGCGCGTCTTCGGCCAGCCTCCGGGGCTGCCGAACAACTACACGGTGAGCATCAACTAGCGGGTTCTGGTGGGGCGACGGAGCGGCAACTTCCACCACGAAGGGCGAAGGGCGCGAAGTGACGCGAAGTGACGCGAAGTGACGCGAAGGACAACTGAGGGGGAACGGCGGTGGCATCGCTGTTCCCCCTCAGGCATTTCTTCGAACTCCTTCGCGCCCTTCGCCCTTCGCGGTAGCAGGAAGACCCACCTACGCGAACACCTCGAAGATCCCCGCCGCCCCCATCCCGCCACCGATGCACATCGTCACCATCCCAAGTCCACCGCCGCTCGCACCCAGTGCGTGCACGAGCTGCGTGGTGAGCTTGGCACCCGTGGCACCCAGCGGGTGACCCAGCGCGATCGCGCCGCCGTTCACGTTCACGCGCGACGCATCCATGCCGAGCTCGTTCATCACGGCAAGGCCCTGCGTAGCGAACGCCTCGTTGAGCTCGATCATCTTGATGTCGCCCAGCGACAGCCCGGCCTTGGCCAGCGCCTTGGGCACGGCCTTGATGGGGCCCACGCCCATGATGTCGGGGGCCACGCCGGCCACCGCGAACGTCACGAAGCGCGCCAGCGGCTTGAGGCCCAGTTCCTTCGCCTTGTCCGCGCTCATCATCAACAGCGCTGACGCACCGTCGCTGAGTGGTGACGAGTTGCCCGCCGTCACCACGCCCTTGGCGGAAAACGCGGGCTTCAGCTTGCCCAGCCCCTCGCGCGTCGTCTCGGCGCGCACGAGTTCATCCACCGCAAACTCCGTCATCGCGCTGGACTTCTTGCCCCCTTTCCACGAGACGCGCTGCACGGGCACGGGCACGATTTCGCCGGCAAATGCGCCGCGCTGAATCGCCGCCGCCGCCTTCTGCTGCGAGCCCAGCGCAAAATCGTCGGCCTGGTCGCGCGTGATCCCCCACTGTTTTGCCACGCGTTCGGCGGTGAACCCCATGCCGATGTTCTCCTCGATCATCTCCGGGTGCAGCCGGGTGTGGTGCCCCCCCATCGGCACGTTGCTCATCATCTCGACGCCGCCGGCAATGACGACGTCGCACAGCCCGGTCATGATGGACTGCGCGGCCATGGCCACGGTCTGCAGGCCGGACGAACAGAACCGGTTGACCGTGGCAGCCGAGACCTCCACGGGAAAGCCGGCGCGCAGCACGCCCATGCGCGCCACGTTGAGTCCCTGAGCGCCCTCGGGCATCGCGCATCCCCACAGCACGTCATCGACCAGCGCGGGGTTGACGTGTACGCGCTGCACCACGGCCTTGAGCACTTCGGCCGACAGGTCGATGGGGTGCACCGTGGCGAGTCCACCGTCCTTCTTGCCGCGAGCGACGGCCGTGCGCACCGCGCTCACGATGACTGCGTCCTTCATTTGCATTGCGTATTCTCCCGGCCCGCCGAGTGCGGCAGGCCCGCAGTAGTCGGTGTGGCGGTCAGTTGCGCAGTGGCTTGCCGGTCTCGAGCATGTACGTCATGCGTGCCTGCGTTTCCTTGGTGCCCAGGAGGCGCAGGCAGGCTTCGCGCTCCAGTTCGATGAGATCCTGTTCGGTAACGTCGCGCGGCGGACCGTCACCGCCGGCGAGCACCACGGCAATCTCGTGGCCAATGCGCACATCGTGCGCGCTGGCCTGCCCTGCCTCGAGGAACGAGAAGAGCGCATAATCAAGGTTGGCCACGGCGTCCTTGCCGAGCGCGCGCATGGTCATCGGCGGCGGCGCCACGTAGCCTGGCGCGAGGTCGAGCACGCGCGCCTTGGCGTCGCTCAGCAACGTATCGCGGTTCATCGAGATGCGGTCGCTCGAGCGCAGGTAGCCGAGCTTGCGCGCCTCGTGCGCGCTGGTGCTCATCTGCGCGAGCGCGATGAGCTTGAACGCGCGCTTGATGGCCTCGAACGCATCGGCCTCGTCGTACGCGGCCAGGTCATTGGTGAACCGGAAGGCGAGCTCCTTGGTGCCGCCGCCGGCCGGAATGATGCCCACGCCAGCCTCGACGAGCCCGATGTACAGTTCGGCGTGCGGCTGCACGGCGTCGCAATGCATGGAGAACTCGCAGCCGCCGCCGAGCGTGAGGCCGAATGGCGCGGCCACCACGGGAAACGGGGCGCGGCGCAGCGACATCGACGTGTCCTGAAACCGCGCGATGCCGGCCGCGATGGCCTTCCAGTCGCCGCTCATCAGCGCCGGCCCCTGCTGTGCGAGGTTGGCGCCGGCGGTAAAGGTGCGCGGGTCATCGTTGCCGATGACGAGTCCCACGTAGTGCCCCTTGCCGATGCGGTCAATCGTGCGCGCGACCATCTCGAGCACGCCGGTGCCCAGCGTGTTCATCTTGCCGCAGAACTCGAGGCAGAGCACACCGTCGCCAAGGTCGATGACGCGCGCCTCCTTGTTCTCGTCGACCATGCGGCCATCGGCCCGGCGCGCGCCCAGCGACAGGCGATGCGGGATGGCCGGCACCGCCTGGTACCCCTTGAGCGTCGCCATCTGCTCGGCGCTGCCGGTGCCCGTGTAGAAGCCGTCGGCGGCGTGGTGGAACAGCAGCGGCGCCTCGAAGCCGAGTTGCTCGATCTGCGTGCGCAGCCAGTCGATGCCGAGCGCGTCCATTACGCGGAACGGACCCAGCTCCCAGCCGTATCCCCACTCGAGCGCGCGGTCTACGCTGGTGATGTCGTGCGCGAGCTCCGGCGCGAGTCGTGCCGTATGGTACGCGATGGTCGCCAGCAGCTTGCGCAGGAAGTCGCCGTACCTGCCCGGCAGGTCACGGACCTTCGCCAGGCGCTCCGTCACCGGGAGCTTCAGCAGCGCGTCGAGCTCGGGCGTGGAGAGCCGCTGCTGCGGCACGTATTCCAGGGTGTGCCAGTTGAGCGTCTGGATGTCCTTGCCGCTCTTCTTGTAGAAGCCGCCGCCCGACTTGTCGCCGAGCCAGCCCCGCTTGACGATCTCGTGCACCCAGGGCGGGAGCGAGAAGTCCTCGCCGGTGGCCTGCGACAAGCCGGCGCTCACGTGCGCGAGGACGTCGAGTCCCGACAGGTCGCCGGTGCGGAACGTGGCCGTCTTGGCGCGTCCAATGAGGTTGCCGGTGAGCCCATCCACCTCATCGATGGTGAAATCGAACTCCTCCATCAGCTTGAAGGTCGCGAACATCCCAAAGACGCCCAGCCGATTGGCCACGAAGCCCGGCACGTCCTTGCAGAGCACGATGCCCTTGCCGAGCGTGCGCTCGGAGAACTCGCGCATTGCCCCCAGCGTCTCCTCCGACGTGAATGCCGTCGGGATGAGCTCGAGCAGGTGCATGTAGCGCGGCGGATTGAAGAAGTGCGTGCCGAGGAACTGCCGCTTGAACGCGTCGCTGCGCCCCTCGAGCAACACGGCCATCGGGATGCCCGACGTGTTCGACGTCACGATGGCGTGCGGGGCGATGGTCTCGAGACGCGCGAACAGTGCCTGCTTGGGCGCGGGCTGCTCCACGATGACCTCGACGATCCAGTCGCAGTCGGCGAGCAGCTCGAGGTGGTCGGCGGTGTTGCCGGTGATCACCAGCGCGGCGCGTGCGGCGTCCATGAATGCCGCCGGCTTCGCCTTGCGGGCCTTCTCGAGGCCCTTTTGGGCCGGCGCGGAGCGATCGGGCGAGGCAGGGTCATCGCTGCCGGGAATGTCGAGCAGAACCACGGGGAAGCCGGCGGAGGCGGCGAGAGCGGCGATGCCGCTCCCCATGACGCCCGCACCGACGACACCGATCTTGGTGATACGCATCGGGGCTCCTGTAGGGGGCCTTCGGGATGTGAGAGGCGCAGGTCGCTGGGCTTGCCGCGCTTCGATGGAATGTAGCGCTTCAGGTGCAGGACGGCGCGCGCTCCCCCTCGCGCCAACGGTGCCGCGAGGCAACTATTGAGGGGACCCTCAATTTTCGCCGTGCCGACACTTCCCGCCGAGACCGTGCCACTGTTCTCCAACCTGGCCGCGCTGCTGATGCAGATCGGCGCGGCGGCGCTGCTCGCGGCGTTGTTCGCCGGAGTGCGCCGCCAGGTGAGGCCGCAGGCGTACTTCGAGCTCTGGGAGTGGGCTTGGGTCGTGCTCGCGATGTCCCTCGGGGCGCTGCTTGCCCGGCACGTGCCTGGGTTGTCCCCGCAGCTGGGTGCGCTCGGCTACCAGGTGGGGAAGTTCGTTTTCTTCGGACTCCTGCTGCTGGGCGCGCTGGCGTACCAGCGTCCCGACCGACAACTCCCGGTGGGACCGGCGATGGCGGTGATGGCGTTCCTTGGCGTCGTCACGGCGTGGTTGTCGACCACCCCCAACACGGCGGTGGCCTGGCAGTCGCCATTCGCGGTGTTGTTCTGTGGCGTCAGCGCCTGGCGGCTGGGCTCGTTGCCGTTCCAGCGCAAGACCTTCGGCACACGTGCCACATCGGGGGCGCTGCTCGCGTACGCGCTGACGTGGGCGGTGTACGGTGTTGCCTTCCTCTTTCCGCATTCGACGCCGGGGGTGCTGCTGTCGCCGCTGCTGCGCCAGCAGGTGTACGTCGATACGCTCATCCTGGGCGCGCTGGGTTTCGGCATGGTGCTGCTCGTGATGGAAGACGCCCGGCGCATTGCCCGGGAGTCGGAGGAACGCCTGCAGACCCTGATCGCGTCAACCACCGACGCACTGCTGCTGCTCGACCAGGGCCAGCGCGTGCAGGCCGCGAATCCGGCAGCTGAGCGCCTGTTTGACCTGCCAGCGGCGGTGATCGTGGGGCGTGACCTGCTGTCGCTGATCGAAGTGCACGATGCGGTGGCGCTGCGCGACGCGATCGAGCGTTTTGCGACGGGTGACGGGCCGGACCTTCGCGTCGGCGAGTCCGAGCCGATGCTGGCGCGGCGCAGCGCGGGCACCCCGGTGCGCGTGGACGGCGCGTTGTGGCGCCTGCCGGGCGACCGGGGGGAACTGGCGGCGATCCTGCGCGATGTCACGGTACGCGAGGAACTGCGTACGCGAGCGGCGATGCAGGCGAAGACGGATGCCGTGCGCCAATTGGCCGCAGGCATTGCGCACGACTTCAACAACCTCCTGACGACGATTTCCACGACCAGCCACCTGCTGCTTGGCGAGTTCGACGGCGACGAGCGCGTGCGCGATGCGGTGAGCGAGATTGCGCGGGCGACGACGAGCGCCGGGCGGCTGGCACGCGACCTGCTTGCCCTGTCAGGCCGGCAGTCGCTCCAGCCCACGCTCGTTGACGTGAACACGGCGCTGCGCGCGCTTGAGGGTGCGATTCGCAAGCGGCTCCCCGGCGGGGTCACGGCCGATTTTCGGTACGCCACGGACGCGGGGCGGATACGGGTGGATGCGGTGCGGTTTGGAGATGCCGTACTGTCGATGGCGCAGAACGCCGGCGAGGCGATGGAAAGCACCGGAGGACGGATTCTCGTGGCCACCGCCCGCGGAATTCGCACGGTCGAGGCACGCACCGCGGGCGTGGACGAGCACGCGGAGTATGCCTACGTGTCGGTGCACGACACCGGACTCGGATTGTCCGTCGAGGCGCGCGCGCACGTCTTCGAGCCGTTCTACACCACCAAGGGATCCGGTCGCGGTCTTGGATTGCCCACGGCGCTCGGCTTTGCCCAGCAGAGCGGCGGCTGGTTGTCGGTGCAGTCGTCGCCGGCGGGAACCATCGTGCGCCTGGGATTCCCGCTGGCCCAAGAGGACGAAATGCCCCTGCGCGGTGCGACGGCCGCGCGCGCCCCCAGCGAGATGCCGGTGCCGGAGCGTCACGCGCTGCTGGCCGAAGACGACGATACCGTGCGACGCGTGGTGCGCCTGGTGCTGCAGCGCGAGGGGTTCAAGGTGATCGAGGCCGCCAACGGCGTGGCCGCGCTCGAGGCGTGGCAGGCGACGCAGCCGACGCTCGCCGTGCTGGTGGCCGACGTCGAGATGCCGCTGATGGGCGGTCCGGAGCTGGCTACGCGCCTGCTGCAGGTGCATCCAGGAGTCCGTGTCATCCTGATGTCGGGCTATGTGGCCGATGACGCGGTGCGCGCGGCCATCCCCGCCGCCGATGTCGCCTTCCTGCAGAAGCCGTTCGACGTGGACGAACTCATCCGTGTGGTGCGCAACGAGGGGGACTACATTTGACGCCATCGTCCACCACCCGGGCACCGAGGAGCGCGTGACCAGCACGGAGCTGCCGGAGGTCCTTGTTGCCCGCCAGCCGATCTTCGATCGCGCGGACAAGCTCGTGGGGTACGAGTTGCTGTATCGTGCCGCACGCTCCGACGTGGCGGCGCAGGGCGCCGACCACGCCACGATGTCGAGCACCACGCTCGTCAACGCCGTGCTCAGCATCGGGTTCGACCGGCTCATCGGGCGCGCCCGCGCGTGGATCAACCTCCCCACGGAGTTCCTGCTGCACGAGGAGTGGCGCGTGCTCGACCCCTCGCGCTGCGTCATCGAGTTGCTCGAGACCATCGCCGCCACCGACGAGACCATCAGTGCCTGCCGCACGCTGCGCGAGGCAGGCTACGAAGTGGCGCTCGACGATTTTGTCGGCGGCGCCGAGTACGAGCCGCTGATTGCGCTCGCCCAGGTGATCAAGCTCGACGTGCTGGGCAAGACGCCCGCCGAGCTCAAGGGCGAGGTGGCGCGCCTGCGCAAGCACCGCGGACTCAAGCTGCTCGCCGAGCGCGTGGAGACGCCTGCCGAGCTCTCGGCGTGGCGCGCGGCCGGGTTCGACTACTTCCAGGGATACGTCTTTTCCCGTCCGGAAATCGTCACCGACCGCGACCTGCCGCCGCGCCTGGTGGGTGTCGTCACGCTCCTGAACCGACTCAAGGACCCGAACGTCAACGATCGCCAACTTGAAGAAGCGTTTCAGGTTGACCCGGCGCTCGCCCTGCGGCTGCTGCGCATCGCCAACAGCGCGGCGATCGGCGTGGCCGGAGTGTCGTCCATCCGGCAGGCCATCGCGCTGGTAGGGCGTGACATGCTGCACCGCTGGCTCGCGCTGCTGCTCGCCGCCTCGGCGCCCCGCGCCACCGACGTCGACGCCGAGCGGCTGCTCGGCGCCGTGGAACGCGCACGCATGTGCGAACTGCTGGCCATCGCCGCCCACCGCGACCGCGACGCATCGACGCTGTTCCTCACGGGCCTGCTGTCGGCGCTTGATGCGCTGCTGGGCGTGAGCATGGAGATGCTCGTCTCGCGCATCCATGTCGTTTCCGATGTGGAGGAGGCGCTGCTGCGCCGCGAGGGGCCGCTGGCCGATGTGCTGAAGCTCGCCGAAGCGTGCCAGCGCGCCGACTGGGCCGAGGCTGGCGCGCTGGCGACGGCGCTCGAGGTCACCGACGCGCTGTCTGCGGTCACCAGCGAAGCCGCGGCCTGGGCGCGGCAGGCGCTGCTGGGCGCCTGACGCTCAGGGCGGCTCGGAGGTCGACGCGGCGGGGGGCGTCTCCGGTGCGGGCGCGCGCGATGACGGCCCGTTCGAGAACGGCAGCAGCAGCGAGATGCGCCGGTTCTGGGCGGCGAACGGGTCGGCCGGAATGCGCGGACGCGTATCGGAGAGCCCGCGGACCTCGCGAATTCGCGCCGGGGCAAGCCCCGCTTCCTCAAGGATGCGCCGCGCGGCGTTGGCCCGGTCGGCCGAGAGCTCCCAGTTGGTGTAGCCCGTCTTTGTGCTGTAGCGCGTGGCGTCGGTGTGCCCCTCGACGATCACCGCGTTGTGCAGCGGCACCAACTCGCTGGTGATGATCCGGATGCCGTCGCGAAGCCCGGACTTTACGTTGGCGGAGCCCGACGGAAAGAACGTGTCGCCGGGGCCGTCCTCGATGAGTTCGATGCGCAGGCCTTCCTCGGAGACGGTCACCTCGAACTTCGCCGATCCCAGACTTCCCTTGGCCGACTCGAGCTTGCCCTTGATGCGCTCGGCGGCCTTGTCGAACGCCTTGGCCTCGGCGCGGTGAATGATCACCTTCACCTGCGTCTCGGCGACGCGCGCGGGTGTTGAGCCGTTGGCAAGGGGACTGGATCCCGAGCCGTAGCCTTTCTTGTAACCGACCGGGTTGGTGAAGTAGCCCTCGACGGCCTGGCGCGTCTTCTCGTCCATGCCGAGAATCCACATGACCATGAAGAAGGCCATCATGGCGGTCACAAAATCGGCGTACGCGACCTTCCACGACCCGCCGTGGTGGGCCGCGTGCGCCTTCTTGATGCGCTTGACGATGATGGGCCGCGCGGTCTTCTTGGTCATGGCGCTACGCCGCCTTGCGTCGCGTCAGGCCTTCCAACTCGGCGAACGACGGGCGGTCTTCGGGCTCGATGTTGCGGCGGGCGAACTCCACGGCGGACATCGGCGAGTCGCCGCGCGCGAACGCGAGCAGCGCGGTCTTGACGCACAGCATGTACGCCGCGTGCGAGCGAAGGCGCCCTTCCATGGCCTGGGCGATGGGGCCAATGACGCCGTACGCGAGCAAGATGCCGATGAAGGTGCCCACGAGGGCGGCGCCGACCTTTTCGCCAATTTCGGAAGCCGCGCCGCCGATGGCGTTCATCGTGTTGATGATGCCGAGCACGGCGGCCACGATGCCAAAGCCCGGCATGGCGTCGCCGACCTTGGTGATGGCCGCCGGGATGACACTGGCTTCGGCATGCTGCTGCTCGAGGTCGGCGTCGAGGATTGCCTCGAGGTGATGATCCTCGACGGCGCCGGTGAGCAGCACCTTGAGCGTGTCGCACAACATGGCCACCGCGGACTCATGGTGCATGAAGCCGGGGTACTTCTGGAAGAGGTCAGACTTGTGGGGTTCTTCGATGTGGGACTCGAGGCCCACGAGCCCGTCCTTGCGCGCTTTCTGGAAGACGGTGTACAGGGCCTGGAGCAGCTCGCCGTACGCCGCTTCGGTATACGGGTTTGGCTTCAGCAGCGCGAGGAGCTGCTGCCAGGACGCCTTGATCACGGACATGGGATTGCCGACTATAAAGGAGCCGATGCCGGCGCCGCCGATGATGATGAATTCGGCTGGCTGCCAGAGCACGGCCAAATGGCCGCCGGCTTCAACAAAGCCGCCAATAATGCTGCCGAAGACAACAACGAGGCCGATAATGGGAAGCACAGCCGACAGTCCGTCCGTGGAAGTGGGCTCCTGGGCGGCTCGTGCCGCCACTAGTTAGTATCGGATGCAGTCCCTCAACTCCTTACACCGCAATTCGATAGATGCAGACACTTCCTCCGGCCGCTGCGGCGGCCTGGCTCGACACGACGGACGGGATCTCCCGGGGGCTCAACCACGCCTTGTCGAACCGGGTGAACACGCTGAACACGCTGCTGGCTGTGCTGCAGGAGAGCCGGGAACTCGACCCGGAGATCGAAGGCGCGCTGACGGGAGAGGAGCAGCGATTTGAGGCGCTGCTCCGCCTGTACCGGCTGATGCCCCTGGAGGGGGTGTCAACGAGTGAGCCGATGGTGCTGACCGACCCGGTGCAGGACGCCGTGGCGCTGTTTGCGCACCATCTGGAGCTGCGGATGCTCCCGTGCACCGTGACCGGCCTGGACGGGGCCCCTCCGGTGCGAAGCCGCCGGCAGGCCCTGACGCAGGCCATCCTCGTGATGCTCGTGGCTGTTGGCCGCGCCCTGGTACCCGCCGAAGACACGCTCGGCCTGGAGCTGGGCATCACGTTCACCGAGGACGAGGTCTTTCTGCGCGCCTCGGCGAGGCAACCGTCTGTTGCGGTGGATGCCTCGGCGTGGGTGGCGTTCGAGTGGCTTGCGTCCACCCTGGGAGCGGCCGCAAGCAGCGGTCAGGGCGACGACGGCCACGCTTGGGCGATGCTGGCACTGCCGACCCTGCTCGCGGAACGAAAGAAGGGACGCTGACGCGTCCCCCCGGGGCTCGGCGCAGACGACCGTCAGCGTTCTTTCGTTTGCGCCGCCGGCCTGGGGAGCTTGTCGAGCAGCGACTTGGCGCTCTCACCGGTGGCCGCGCTCTTGTTCTCGCTCTCCACCTGCGCCACGATCTCGCCGCGCAGGATGCGCACGTCGGCCGGGGCCTCGATGCCGAGCCGGACGCCCTTGCGGTCGACCGACAGGACCACAATGCGGACTCCCCCGTCGATGAAGATCGCGTCTCCTTCGCGGCGGGTGAGGATAAGCATGCGGAGTCCTTATCTGAGTGCGAGGAGTGTCTGCATCATCTCGTCGACGGTCGAGATGATCTTGGACGCGGCGGCGTACGCCTGCTGCTGCCGCATCACCTGAATTAGCTCCTCGTCCACCGAAACGCCAAACACGGCGGTCCGGCGCTGGTCGGCCTGGTCGGTCAGGGCTCCGTAGACTGCGGTGGAGTTCTTTGCCTGGTTCACCTGGCCGGCGACGTCGCCGATGATGGCGCGCAGGTCGGCGCCAAAGGTGGTGTTGGCCGCAGACGGCGCACCGTCCCGCAAGGCCGCCATGGCCAGGGCGAGCGCGTTGTTGCCCGACTCGTTGAGCGCCGTGCCCGACGCGATGTTCCCGGCGTCGGCGGCAATCGTCGCCGACAGCCGGATGCGGCCGGCGCTCACATTCAGGGGTGTGGCGTCGAAGAAGTCGATGCCCGACCCGGTGGGCGGCGTGGCCGGGTTCCAGTTGCCGGCGGCACCGGCCGGGGGCGACCAGCCCGTGCGGTGCAGCGTATTGGTGTCGTTGACCACTGCGGCGGCCAGGGTGTCGAGGCTGGTGCGCATCCGCACCAGATCGGTGTTGTGCACGTCCTGCAGTGCGCCGAGTGAACCGCCGATATTGCGGACGTTGTCGGCGCTGCCGACGACCTGCAGGCTGAGGCTGCCGGACGTGGTGCTGAGCTGCAACTGCTTGGCGCTGTTTCCGTCGACGAGTGACAGCGTGCCCAGGAGCACCTGGTTGCTGCCGTCCGGACGGTCGATCACTCGCACGGTCGCGAGCTTGCCAAGCGTGTCGAGGAGCATGTCGCGCTGGTCGCGCAGGTCGCCGGCGGTGTCGCCGGCGCTCTCCATCGGTACGATCTGCCGGTTGAGGTCGGCAACCTGAAGGGCAATGCGATTGATGTCGCCGAGGCTCGCCTGCGCCCGGTCGATCGTCTCGGCACTGATGCGATCGAGCTGGCCGGCAATGCCATTGAAGATCGCGGCGAGGGCACTGCCGCGCTGCTGCACGACGGTCTTGGCGCTGGCATTCGACGGGTTCGATGCCAGGTCGCTCCACGCATTGTAGAACTGGTCGAGCGCGAACGAGAGGCCGGTGTCGCTGGGCTCCGAGAAGACGGTCTCCACGCGCTGCAGCAACTCGGACCGCATGGACGATGCCGAGGACTGCGCGCTGCCATTGCGGAACTCCTGGTCGAGCATGCCGTCTCGCAGGCGCTGCACGGTGGAGAGCGTCACCCCGGTGCCGAAGATGCCCAACGGGGTGTGCTCGGGCGCGCTGGTGGACAGGACCTCCCGCTGCCGGCTGTACCCCGGTGTGTTGGCGTTGGCGATGTTGTGCGAAGCGATCTGCACGGCCGCCTGGCTGGCGCTGAGCGCGCCGCGCGCAATGCTGAGAATGCCGCCGAAGCCGGGCATCAGATCCTCCGATCGATGAGGCGGCCGCCGTGGGCCAGGAATCCGTCAGTCCCGGTCGCGGCGCCGGTGGCGTCGCCCGGTGCCGCCGCACTGGCGGCGGCAAGGACCATCTGCACGTGGCGGTCGCCCGCCGAGATGGCCTCGCGCAGGATGCGCCGGTTCACCGACACTTCCTGCTGCAGCGACACCGCGCTGCCCCGCAGCACCTCGGCGGCATCGGCCACGCTCGGTGGCAGCGCGCCGTCGAAGAACTCCTCGAGGGCGACCACGCTCAGGTCATCGCCCTCCCCGAGCACGTGATTGAGCGTGCGCCGCCGCCGCCGGGCTTCCTGCAGCGTCACCAGCACGCGATGGGTGGCGAACACCGAGTCGTCAACGCCGTCGAGATCATCGTGTGTCACCGAGGCGCGCTGGCGGCGCATGATGCTGGCCAGGTCGCCGAGCAGCCTGGCCTCGCTGCGGAGGGCGTCGGCAAGCGCGGCGATCGTGCTTGCCGAGCGGGCGAGCGACGGGTCGACGGCGGCGTGGGGCAGGGCGGGGTTCACTTGGTCTCCGGTGCCACGTGGTCGCGCAGTTCACGGACGAGGGCGTCGGCAATGCCGCGGTGCCACTGCTTCGGCACGTCATCGGCGAGCTTCTGGTCGAGCAGGCTGTTGAAGATCTCCTCGCCCTGGCCGCCGTCGGCGATGCCGTCAGCCGGGACGGTCGCGCGCATGGCCTTGAACATCTGCTCCACAAAGACGCCTTCGAGCTTTCCGGCGGTGTCCCTGAGGCGCGCCAACTTGTCGGCCGTCGGGAGTGCGAGCGGGGGTGATGCATTCATCCGGATCATCGGATGACAACCTCGGCGCCGATGGCGCCCACGGAACGCAGGCCCTCGAAGATGGCGGCGATCTCGGCGGGTGACGTCTGGATGGCGTGCAGCGCCGAGGCCACGCGCTGGACGCTCGTGCCAGGGGCGACGCGCAGGTCGCCGCGAATGCGCGACGTATCGGTGACGGGTCCCACGGTCAGCGTGATGCCGGCGTGGCTGATGACGCCTTCCCCGACGAGCAGCTCGCCGCCCGCCACCACGGTGCCGTCGCGCGCGTCGATGATGATGCGGGCGACGCGATCGGGGCGCAGGCGCACGTCGCGAATGCGGGCCAGTGTGAAGGCCAGCGAGTTGCCGGTGTCCTTGGGTGCGAGCGTGATGCTGCCGGGGTCGTCAACCGTGGCAGTGCCCGGTGTGGCGAACACCGAGTCGATGGCGGCCGCGATGCGGGTGGCCGTGCCGAGGTCAGGTTCGCGCAGCAGGAGCTTGGTGGACGCGGCGAGCGATGGACGCGCCATCTCCGCCTCGAGCACGCCGCCGTCGGGAATGCGCGCCGTGTTGCTGGGTTCGCCGCTCGAGCGCGACATCGCGGAGGGGCTGAGCAGCAGCGCGCCCTGCGCGCCGCCCACTGGCCGCTGGCCGGCGTCCGCCACCA